>JACCSL010000134.1 GCA_013812995.1 Ardenticatenales bacterium
ATATTTTTCGTGTTACAAATTCCAAGCCGCGACGAGGCCCCTCGTGGTTAAACAGGATGCCTGAAACCGCGAACATATCGTAACTCTCACGGTAATTCACTGTAATCCAGTGTCCATATACTTTTGCTACACCATATGGCGAACGAGGATAGAAAGGTGTCGTTTCGCACTGAGGAACTTCAAGAACGCGGCCAAACATTTCCGAATTATGGCAAAGAACCGGAACATTTCCCGCAAAGAAACGTTGTCCTTCCGGTACTGAAACATCATACACGTCGAAATCCCCATCTTCATATGTGATTTCTGTAATCTTCGCCATACCTATCGTAGATTGCACCCATCTATCAATACCTGGCGAAAGATCAAGCTGTCGCTCCTCCACTAATCTTTTGACTTTATCTTTGGAAACCAGGGGCTTTCCGTTGATCTGACAGTAACAAATTCTCGCCATATCTCTCTCAAACATCGTGGAGGGTAAGCATTCGAGGGAGGTTTGTTGCCACCCTGTCTGGTAATTCGGATCCTGGCCCAGTAATTGGGTATAACGAGAACTCAGCTTCACATCGTAACAGGTAGATTCGGCAAAGAGCAGGCCTGCCGAACTAGTATGCGCAGCATTCACGCGACGATTGATACGAGCCCCTAACCCCGCATTGCGCATCAGATAGACTAATTCACAGGCCAACCGTTTGCTGACTGTCGTGAAAGTGATTTCTTTGGGTTGTATCTTCGCATCTCCCTGGTATCCCGCCAGAAAACCCTGTACCAACTCGGGCTTCAAATCCCAAATCCAACTGGGTAGATGTTTCTCGTGGGCGTTTTTACCAAACTGAGCACAGAGAGTCGCAATTACCTTGCCGCTAATTGTTATTGTGCGTGAGTTTCCTTCTGGCTTTAGCACTTCAGATACTGTTAGCTCAGGGAGCTGTTGCGCAATGATGCGTTTGACCTCGCTCGCGTACTCTTCTTCTTGGATGTGGAATGTTAGAGTAACGCTGTAAAGCTTGCGCGGGGGATCATAGTTACAGTGCCCTTCTGCTACATAGAAGCCCAGGAATTTCATCATGTCCGGAGTCAGGGTAACTTCTTCCTGGTAATTTCGAACGCGAGATTGATACTCGGGTCGAACATCCATCGGAATAGGAATATGTCCGTCCTCTCGCTTCGGAAACTGACTACCGTTGTAGGTGATCAAGTAGTCGCCGACCTGTAACTCATCCACTCTTTTTTCGATCAATTCGCCATCATTTCCAAAGATGATGACAGAATGATCGCCAGTGATCTTGAGTTCGCCGCCATTTTTATATTTCAGAGTGTAAAGGCGATCTTTCGGGTGGCGAGAAACGTGGCTGACCGGGGCAAAATCAACCTTTCCCGCGTCTGTGGTGGTTAGAACTTCCACATTTTCTAGAGGGAGTTTGACCCAGCGCGTGTCGTAACAATCAGGGACTAAATCTTCAATCGGGATGAGTTCAATGACCCCATCGCGCCGCACAAGGATCGGTGTTGTCCCATCTACGCTGCTGGAGGCCTGGTAGAAGCGGGCGTCGGGCTTGGCCATGCGAATGGCGTCGAGAATCCGGGTCACGCCCAGCGCCGTCACCTCGCCCGTCAAAATGGGTTGCTGCCAGGAGGTGGGAACAAAGCTCTGCGCGGCAAGGTTATAGACCTCGTCCGGCTGATACTGGCGAATCACCTCGGTCAGCGACATCATATCGATGAGGTCGCCCTGCACGATGTGTACCTGATTCTGGATATGCTCGATGCGGTCCAGGTTGACGGTGCTGGCACGGCGCACCATGCCCACGACCTGATATCCTTTTTCCAACAAAAATTCTGCCAGATACGACCCATCCTGGCCGGTAATGCCTGTAATGAGTGCTGTTTTTGGTTTCGTCACGATAACTCCATGTAGGACTCAGACCGTCGCAACGCAGACGCGCAGCCGCCAATCTTCCAGGACATCCCGGAGGCTGTCCGCGAAGGAAATCTGTGGTTCCCATCCCGTCGCCTGATGAATCTTCGAGATATCGGCGTAGGAGATGGGCACATCGGACGGGCGCAGGCGCGAGGGGTCTGTTTGAATTTCAATCTCGATACTACTATAACTCAGCAAGAGGTCTAGCAGGCGACGGACGCTGTGGGCTCTGCCCCGCCCGATGTTGTACGCCTCACCGGGCCGACCCTGCTCCAGCAGAAGGTAGTAGGCCCGCACGACATCTCGCACATCGGAAAAGTCGCGCTGGGCATCCAGGTTGCCTACCTCCAGGATGGGGGGGCGCATCCCACGTTCGATCTCGGCAATCTGCTGGGCGAAGGCAGGTGCCACGAAGCGGTTGTTCTGCCGGGGGCCAATATGGTTGAAGGGCCGTGCCGTCACCGCGCAGAGACCATAGTTGCGGAAATATTGCCCGGCGAGCATATCCTGCGCCACCTTGCTGATGCCATACGGGCTATCCGGGTTGAGCGGCGTTTGCTCATTGATGGGCAGATCGTCGGTGTGCGTCTTTCCGTAGACCTCCATCGAGGTCACACAGAGGATGCGGGCCTCCCCCTTCAGTTCAACCAGCGATTGCAGCAGGTTGAGCTCGGAGCGGATGTTGTTCTCCAGGGTCGGCCAGGGATCGTCCCAGGAGATGGGAACAAATGCCTGTGCCGCGAGATGATAGATCCGCTCTGGCTGGCACTCCTGGAGCAACTGGCGAACGGCCTCGGGCTCCGTGAGGTCCACCGCCCGAAACGTCACAACCTCCGCGAGATGGGAGGCAGCCCCCGCTCCGGAGCGGGTAGTGCCCCACACATCAAAGTTGCCCTGTTTCAACAAAAATTCGGCCAGATGGCTGCCGGCGAACCCGCTGACTCCTGTAATCAAAGCACGCACAACACCACTCCGATTGCTCCATTTATCACAACATTATAAGGAGAACTGCTTGTGGGTGCAATGTTTTGCATAGTCCCTCTTTTCGTCGCTGCTGCACCGTGGTACAATTTTTTCATGGATACTCTGCGGCTCACTCAACCTCTTCTCATCCGCCATGTTCGTCCGGACGAGGCGGTAGCCCTGCATACTGCCTGTTTCCCTGACCAATCCCTGGACTGGGTGGAGGACTACCTGGCCTGGTGCCTGGCCGCCCCTGGGCGTCCCGCGCGGCTCATTGCCATTCTGGGCAGCCGCATTGTGGCGCACGTAGAGATCACGCCGCGCCAGAACGGAGCCTGGGCAGAGTTGAGCAGCCTGGTAGTCGCAGAGCAGGAGCGGCGACACGGAATCGGGCGGCGCGTGGTGTCGGGGGCCGTCCGGCTGGCCCGCCGCTGGGGCTGTCAGGAAATTCGCCTCCAGGTCGATGTTCGGAAAGAAGCCCTCATCTCGATGTACCGCCGGTGGGGCTTCCGCCTGACGGGACTTCCCATTGCGGGCCGCCGCTGGCTTCTTTTGCCCATCCCGGAATCTCAGCCCCATCCCGCCGACAATCAGCCCTCTACAGTCGTCTTCTGAGAATAGTAGGAGAAACATCCATGCGTAGCCTCTTCAAGAATGTCGCGAATGAGCTTATTCAGCAACTCACCCCCGAAGACCTCAAGGAGATCATGGATAGTACCATCGACACGGTGCTTTCCAAGATGTCCCCCGACGAGCAGCTGGCGTTCTCCAAGGATATAGTCAACAACGCGGTCTCCAAAATTCTCGTTGGCTTCAACGAGGAGCAGCGCATCAACCTGCTACAGGCATTACTGCCCTCTATCCTGCGCGAGATCGGCCAGGATCTGAGCCAGATGGAGCCCGATCAGATCATCGCCTTACTACGCCCGAGAGAGTAAGTCTGTCGCCTGGGCCATTCAAGCCCTTGTACCCGTTTCGTTCCCGACGAAGGACTACTGCTTATGAGAGGTCGCACCTGGCGTCTAGTTCGCTTTCTCGTCCCTATCCTTATCCTGCTCCTGGCGCTCGCCGCCTGCGCGACTGCCGCCACCCCCACGCCCCAGCCCGCAAAACCCCCGCTGACCTTCGCCTATGATCTGTGGCCCGGCTATTATCCCGTCCTGATTGCCAATGAGAAGGGATTTTTCACTGAGGCCGGGGTCCAGGTCAACGCGATCAAACCCGAAGACACAGACTCGATGATGACGGACTTCAACGCGGGCAAATACGATGGCATCGCCATCGCGCTCGGCGATATCGTGGGTCTGACACAGATCAACCCGGATATTCGGGTGATCTTCATCTCGGATGAATCGGCGGGCGGGGATGCGGTTGTGGCAAGCGCGGACATTCAAGAGGTCGAAGACTTGCGCGGGCAGCGCCTGAGTGTGAATCTGGGTGGCTTTGCCGAGCTGTTTGTCACGACCATGCTGGAAGAGCATGGCCTCACTCCTAACGATGTGACCCTGGTGGACACGGACGCCGCCGAGGTGCCTGGTCGGCTCTCCAGCGGCGATATCCAGGCAGGTCATACCTGGGAGCCCTACGTCGCGCAGGCAGTGGATGAAGGCAGCCATGTTCTGTTTACCAGTGCCCAGACGCCCGGCCTGATTCCCGATGCGATTGCGTTCCGGGGCGAAACGGTGCGCGAGCGGCCCGAAGAGGTGCGTGCCTTCGTGCAGGGCTGGTTCCGGGCCGTGGACTACTGGAAGGCAAACCCTGAGGAAGGCACCGCGCTTGCCGCCAAAGCCCTGAATATTGCTCCGGAGGAGATCTCTCTGGAGGGGATTCGGCTGCTAACGCTGAGCGACAACCAGAGCCTGTTTCAGCCGGGGGAAACGACTGCGTCCCTCTACCACACCGCTCAATTGTACGTCGATTTCTTCGCTCGGATCGGAACGATTCGCACCCCTCCAAAGCTGGATGAGTTGCTCGACCCAAGTTTCTTGAAATAGAAAGCGTCATGAGCATCACAAAATCAGATTATGCCTTCTGGGCCATTCGGCTGATGCTGGGCGCTGCACTCGTGGCAACGGTGGCACTCGTGCTTCTGGCCCTGCAAGCCGCAGCCTGGCAGGTGGGAGCCCTGGCTCTTTGTGCCGGTCTGGTAAGTGCTGCAACCCTGGGCTCGCTCTACTTGCACCGACAAGAGCGCCCGGTGGAGGCAATCGCGCTCATGCTCGTGAGCCTTCTACTGATTGCTCCGATTCTTCCGGTGCTGCTCGCCAACAGTGGATACATCGTGGGGCTGACGGTCGTTCTTGTCAGCCTCACGGTTGGAACGCAGACCCTTCCGCCGCGCTGGGCCACGCTTCTCCTCGTCGCCAGCATGGCTGTGGCTGGCATCGCGCGGGCCATTGATCTGTTTGGCCCGAGCACCCAGTGGATCATGTCAGGCGCTAGTCTCTACCTCACGATCCCAATCCTGCTCCTGGTCGGAATGTTCGGGCTGCTTATCATCCGACAGTTCAACCACTACGCCCTCTCCCACAAATTGATGATTGCCTTTGTGGGCTTGCTCCTGGCCGCCAATGGGGCCCAGGCCTTCTTCACCGAGCGAGGCACCCGTCAGGCGCTGACGGCGGCGGCCAACCAGGCCCTGCATGGGGCGGCCTCCCAAACTGCCTCCAGCCTCGATAGCTTCATCAACACGAATCTGGATGCGATTCGCACGGAGGCGCAACTTCCCGCCCTGGGGGACTATCTCACTCTACCCCCGGAGCAGCGGGTGGGCAGCCCTGAAGAAGCGGAGATAGAGGCGATTTTGCGTGCCCTTGGCCGCAAGAATTTCGTGAATATCTCCTCCTATGCGCTTCTTGATGAGCGGGGAATCAATGTCATGGACTCGTTCAGCCCCAACATTGGGCTGGACCTTGCAGATCAGGGATATTTTCTGGAGCCGCGCCGCACCGGTCTCCCCTACGTCTCGCCCGTGTTGTTCCCACCGGATGGGGAAGCGAGTCTGCATTTCAGTGCGCCCGTACGGCTCGCCAATGGAGAGATCCGAGGCGTTCTCTATGTGCGCTACAAGGCAGCAATTCTCCAGCAGTTTATCGTGCAGGACAATGGTCGAGTGGGCGAAGGGTCTTTTGCGATGGTGCTCAACGAGAATCGCGTCCGTCTCGCACATGGTCTTGCGCCCGCCTCCCTCTTCCAATCTGTGGTTCCCCTTCCCTCGGAGGAGCTAGCGGCCCTCCAGGCCAGCCATGAGCTTCCAGCATTTGCCCCGGATGCTCTCTCTACCGACCTTCCGCGCTTTGAGGCGGGTCTAGTGGCGGCAGAAACGAGCCCCTTCTTTACGGCACCTCTGACACCGGGCCGTGACGATCTGGATGCAGTGGCGGTGGTCAAGATGGCAAGCATCCCGTGGCTGGTGGTCTTCGCGCAGCCGCAAGAGGTCTTTCTGGCCCCGCTGGAGGCACAGGCGCGAAGCGTGCAGATATTGGCGCTGCTCATCGCAGGGATTGTCGCCGCAGTCTCCATTGGGCTGGCGCGGCTGCTGGCAGAGCCTATCCTCCGGCTGACAGCGGTGGCGGAGCAGGTCAAGGCGGGGAACCTGGAGGCCCAGGCCCCCGTCCACTCTACGGACGAGATAGGAACACTGGCAGCGACCTTCAACACCATGACCTCCCGCCTGCGCGAGTTGATCGGCACGCTGGAGCAACGGGTGGCGGACCGCACAGCAGAATTGAGTCAGCGCGCGGAGCAGCTTCACCTGATCAATCACGTTGGGCGCAGTGCCACCTCGCTGCTAGATCAGAGCGAGTTGTTACCCGATATTGTCGAGCGCATTCGAGCCACATTTGAGTATTATGGCGTCATGATTCTTCTGATGGAGCCGGGGAATGAGTCCCTACGCCTGAGCGCCGCTGCCACCGTTGAAGAGGTGGATCTCCTGGAAAAGGGATTGGTGATCCCAATCGACAAGGGGATCATCGGCCATGTTGCGAGAACGGGCGAGCCGATGGTTGTGGGGGATGTCAGCGCGGAGCCCCGCTTCCAGCCGGACGAGCGGCTTCCGCGTATTCGCTCCGAGTTGGCGCTGCCCCTGCGCATTGGGGATCAGGTGCTGGGCGTCCTCGATCTGGACAGCGATATCCCGCACGCATTCCGGCCCGCCGACGTTCAGGTGCTCCAGACGCTGGCCGATCAACTTGCCGTCGCGGTACGCAATGCGGATCTCTTCCACACCTCGCAGCTTGCGCGCCAGGAGGCGGAGGTCGCCAATAATCTCAAGAGCAAGTTCCTGGCAAATATGAGCCATGAGCTTCGTACGCCACTCAATGCCATCATCAACTTTTCCGAGTTTATGTTGAGTCAGACCTTTGGAGAGCTGAGTGAGCGCCAGCAGATGATGCAGCAGCGTATCCTTGCCAACGGGGAGCATCTGCTGGGGCTGATTAATGATATTCTGGACCTGTCCAAGATCGAGGCAGGCAAGATGGAACTGGTGCCGGAAGAGCTCGAGCTCCGTCCCCTGCTGGAGGGTGTCCGCGCCACAACGATTGGTCTGGCAAAGGATAAAGGCGTCGATGTGATTCTGGATATGCCAGAAACAACCTTTCCCCTTGTCTGGGGCGACCGCATCCGGGTCCGCCAGGTACTCCTGAACCTGCTCTCGAATGCAGCGAAGTTCACACAGAAGGGGACCATTACCATCCAGGCGCGGGAGCAAGAGGATGGTTTTATTGCCGTGGATGTGATCGACAGTGGGATCGGGATTCCGCTAGCGGAGCAGGGTCGCATCTTCGATGAGTTTCACCAGGTCCAGGGAGATCTCAACCGCGAGTACCAAGGCACGGGGCTGGGTCTGCCCATCTGCAAACGGTTGATCGAGATGCATGGTGGAATCCTTACCCTCACAAGGAGCATCCCAGGTGTGGGCTCGACCTTCACCTTTACGCTGCCCCTGGTATCTCATCAAGAGACAGTGTCAACGCTCTCGCTTCCCCCTGCTTCCCTCGATATGCCCGACAAGCAAGGTCTGGTCGTGGTGATAGACGACGACCCGGACGCGCAGGCCATTTTCCATCATGCGCTGGAAAGCGCGGGGTGGAAAACCCACGCTGTCACAGATAGCCGCGAGGCCCTAGCAGAAATTCAGCGTCTGAAACCTCAGATGGTTCTGCTCGATATTCAGATGCCTTACCTGGATGGGTGGAATGTGCTGAACCAGCTGCGAGCAGACCCCACCACGGCCCACATCCCCGTGGTCGTCTGCTCCATCATGGACCCGGTGCTGGAGCATGTGGGGGTGGTGCAGGGGGTCAAGAGTTGGCTTGTCAAGCCGGTATCGCGTCAGGCGTTGATCGCTCAGGTTAACCGCTTTGCAACGCCCCCCGCCAAGGTCCTGCTCGTGGATGATGATAAGGATACTCGAACCGTCGTGCGCTCCATTCTGGAGGCCAGCGGTGGGTGGGAAGTGGTAGAAGCGATAGACGGGGAGCAGGCGCTCGCGCTTCTGGAGAGCAGCAAACCCGACCTGATGATTCTGGATTTGATGATGCCCCGGCTGGATGGGTTTGAGG
>JACCSL010000191.1 GCA_013812995.1 Ardenticatenales bacterium
CGCCTGGAGAGCGCTGAGCTGGAGGCTTGGGGGTTTACCCGTGGCAGCGATGGGCCGAATATCCTGCTCGTTTTGGAGGAAAAGGGCAGCAGCTTTCGTCTCGGGAACCAGCGCCGTCACAGCGTCAATCAGGTGGTGGACCCATTGGTCATCCTCCGATGTGGCAACCACCTCGGCAAATTGCTCAAGGGTTATAGCAGGGGTCATGGCTCGGCCTCATCAGGTAAGAGAGTGGTTATTGCCAGGGTCATCATCCAGATAAAGGCGAGATCGACGAGGAAGAAGCTATTATCGATCATGCCATGCGACAGGGTGGCAATCATACTGCTGCCCATACCTACCAGCAAGGCGCGCGCCATCGTTCCCCAGTGGGCGCGCGCAAGCGTTCGAAACCAGTGCCGCCAGAAGGCGGCCTGCTGCCAGAGCAGGAGAATCACCCCCGGCACGCCGAGGGCCACCCAGAAGTGAAGCAGAAGTTGATGGGGGTGGCTCAGGTCAGGCTCACGCCATGCCTCCGGTAGGCGGTAGTGCTCGTAGACATATAGAAAATTATCGAGTCCCACACCCAGCAGCGGAAAATCGCGCAGCATGGCGATGGTTGCCTCCCAGAGGCGGAATCGTATGTACCAGGTGCCACCCTCCAGGTTGGTGGTGCTGGCAATGCGCTCCGTCGCCGCGAAGGGGATGAGCGCCAGCAGTGCTACGCCACCGAGCACCAGCACTGTCTGCCGAGCACGCTTTCCCCCCCACCAGGCGATCCAGAGCAAGGCGGCGGGCATCCCCAGGAGCCAGGCCCCGCGCGAGAAGGTCAGGAAGAGGCAGAGCAGCAGGGGAAGCACCGCGCCCGCATAGAAGATGCGCCGTCGGCTGGGCGGAGCGAGGAGCAAGAAGGCTCCAACGATGGGCAGCACGCGCTCCAACATCAGCGCGAGGTTGTTGGGGGAGCCATACACCCCACGCACGCGCCGCACCCCCTCCGCCTGGATGATGTCTGCCGTAAAAAGCCATTGGTAGAGACCGTAGATTGCCACCACGCTCGCCCCGACGATCAGGGCATCGACCACGCGGTAGTGCTGCTCTGCCGTGAGCGGCGCGCGGCGAAGCAGCCAGTACCAGAGCACCGACTCTGCCACCACCACGCGAAACTCCCGCGCCGCCACCCCGAAATGCTGCGTAAAGAGCAGCGACACCCCGCCCCACACCGCAAAGAGCAGCACCGCCCAATCCAACCCGTCCCTCGGCCAGAACCGCGCCTCCGCCCACGCTAACCACCCTGGCGAAGCATTCGCCCCTACAATCGCATCCCCGTCCCCCTGTCGTTCGTCGTCACTTTTGCCTTTTGCCCTTTGACTTTTGACTTTTAACTTTCCGTTCCCCACCCACCCCACCGCACACAGCAGCAACAGCAACTCCACCATCGAAAAGCTAAGCGGCCCAAAGCTCTTGCTCTTCAGGAAAAATGGGATCGAAAACGCGACCAGCGCCAGCCCCAGGTCCAGCCGCCAGACGATGAGCACACCAAGCAGCGCATAGAGAAGCAGCGCCCCAACGCGGTTATCGACCGCGTAGAGCGTCAGGGCCGTGGCTGCGAGGGCCAAGAGTTGGAGCAACTCTGGCTGCTGGCGGAACCATGTGCCCCACGCCGCCCACGGCAGACACCAGAGATGCCATCCCAGCCGCAGGCTCAGGCCAAGCAGCGCCAGTGCGATGAACCCCATCGCCCACTCATAGCCATGCAGCGCCGGCCGCTCGACCTGCTCCCACTGGGCGCGGGCCTCCGCTCCCAGCGCCCCCTTGAAAAAGAGGGTGCCCATCTTCGCCGTCGTCTCGCCCAGAACTGTCAACTCACCCGTTTCGTCCAGCAGGGCGAGGCCAACGCGGGGGTCCGTGGGAGGCACATTCGGTTGGAGCGGCTGGAGGGCAACAAGCTGAACCCAGGGCCACTCCAACGTACTGCGACGGATCGCGGCCTCCAGGCGGGGCTGCTGGGCCGCTGGCACATCGCTGCCCCAGGGCGGCGGACTGCCCTGCCAGTCTGGCGGCAGGACGGCCCAGCCCCCCTCCACAAACCAGAGGGGGGTCGCTCCGTCGCCCTGACTCTCCATGACCTCACGCACCAGAACCACGCGGTCGAAATTCATCGTTTTCTCGCCGTAGAGGCGCTGCGTGGCCCCGGTCCAGAAGCCGTAGGGTTTCAGCGCCACAACATCGAAATGGTCGGCGGCCCCGGCCTCGTACAGGCCCTGGAGGAAATAAAACTCGCTCATGTTGAAGCCGCCGGGCTCCCCCGTCGGCGCGAGCCCGGCAGTGGCGACGATGGCTCCGGGGTCGGCGGCGCGGAGAACCGGAGCCGTGGCAGCGAGGAACGCGGCGTACTGGGCGGGCTCAATGATGACCTCGGTGCCCCAGTGGGGCATCAGGTTGGGCTCATCCCACACCTGCCAACCCAAAACCTGTTTCCCATACCGCTCGGCGGCGGCGCGGGTAAAGCGCAGGAAGTCTTCGGTTTCCGCTGGCGGGGCAAGGGGGTTGTTCTGCTCGCCTCGTGCTCTTGCCCATGCCGGGGTGCGGTTCAATACAAGAATCAGGCGAAAGCCTCGCTCACTGGCGGCCTCAATGACGCGGTCCCAGGGCTCCCACTCGTACTCTCCCCGCGTCGGCTCAATGGCATCCCAGGGCAACTCCTGGCGCAGCCAGCCAATGCCCAATGCCTCGGCTGCTTCCAGGGCTCTGGTCAGTTCCTCGTCTGTCTCGTACTGCTCCAGCGAGACGGTGGTACCCAGCGGGGTCGGCGCATCAGACGTAGGAGGAAGCGGCGCGCCGGGAAACCAGATGCCGCGCTGCACCTCGTCACGCGCGCCGACTACCCCACGGAGCAGCAGCAAAAACGCGATGATCAGCGCGATGTAAAAGGCAATGA
>JACCSL010000192.1 GCA_013812995.1 Ardenticatenales bacterium
GGGGACACGGAGCGAAGCGACGTGGGGGAGAGGGCTGGCATGGCACGCTTCCCGATCTTCCATACCACAAATTCCGTCAGAAGCAGTTACGTAAAACGTAAACGACAGTCATGGGCTATGTGCCATATAGCCCTCACCTCACCTCGCTTCGCTCAGGCAGTTTTCCAACTGCTAGCACTTAGGCGCTTTAGGCAAAGTCGCCGGGCTACTTGATGCCCGTGCGGGCGTGGCGGCCCGAGAGTGCAGTATAGGAACGAACGGACAACGGACAAGCACAGAAGCAAAACAGGGGTGGCGGAGGGAGTTATTTCCCTCCTGCCACCCCTGTTGAATAAATTATGATGGCGTTGCGGCGCGGCTCAGCCCGCGACGGCCATATCCTCATCGACAAGCGTGGGTAGGGCGCAGGTGGCGCGATGGTAGAGCAGCGCCCCTGTCACCCCGGCCAGGCAAAGCCCGGCGCAGGCCAGCACCGTCAGCGACACACCGACCCGGTTGGACAGTGCGCCGATGAAGAAGCCACCGATGGGCGTCGTCCCGGCGAAGAGCAGCACATAGAGGCTCATCACGCGGCCACGTAGATTGCCCGGCACCTGGAGCTGGAGCAGCGTGTTGGCCGAGGTCGCGAAGATAATCCCCGCGAAGCCCAGCGCCACCAGCAGCGCGCCCGACAGCGCAAAGTTCGTCGAGAGCGCCAGGGCGGCCAGCAGCACGCTGAAGCCCATCGCCCCCGCGAAGAGGCGTGGCATGGTCGCCTTCCCCGCATAGGCTGTCGTCAGCGCCGCCATCAGCGAGCCCGCCCCCAGGAAGGCCGAGAGCATCCCGAACTGTGCCGCATCCGTGCGGAGTACGAAGCCCCCCAGCAGCGGCAGCAGCACGCTGAAGTTGTACCCAAAGGTGCCAATTGACGCGACAACGATCATAATCGTCAGCACCTCCGGGGTGTGCCAGCTGTAGCTCAACCCCTCCTGCAACCGCTGCTTGACGGGGCCATGCGCGCGGGCAGGAACCGCGAAGAAGGCGGCGGGGTCTAACTTCAGCAGCCCGGCCAGAACCGCAATGAAACTAATCGCATTCAGAAAGAGCACGGGCGCGATGCCCGCCTGGGCAATCACGATGCCCGCCAGCGCGGGGCCAACGATGCGCGCCCCATTGAAGAGCATTGAGTTCAGCGAGACGGCATTTACCAGATGGTCCGGCCCGACCAGTTCCACGACGAATGCCTGTCGAACTGGGTTGTCTATGGCATTGATGATGCCCGAGAATACCGCGAGTATGTAGATGTGCCAGAGCTGAATCGTCCCCGTCGCAACCAATGTCCCGAAAATCACGGCCTGAACCAGCGCCGCCGTCTGGGTCGTGAGCAGCACGCGATGCTTGGGCAACCGATCCGCCAGCACCCCCCCGAAGAGCGAGAGCAGCATCATCGGCAGGAACTGGAGTGCCGTCACCACGCCAAGGGGCAGCGGCGAGGCGGTGATCTGAAGCACCAGCCACGCCTGCGCCGTCGCCTGCATCCAACTCCCTGTCTGGGAGATGAGCTGGCTCAGCCAGAATAGCCGGTAATTCGCCACCTGTAGTGCCCGGAACCCCCGACTCGCCCGTACGGCCCACTGGTCTATCAGACCGCTTTTTTCCCCGGCGGCATCCATTGTAATGGCTCCCTGCTGACCTATTTTCAACCCTATCATGCCTTATTTCTCTCCCCCGCAATTACTTAGCCAATCTAACTATTAGTTTACGCAATTACGAGAAAATGTAAAGTTAGAGAGAGGTCATCTCGTCCTTGGCAGGCTCCTTGCCCAGTATCCGCTCGAACCGACTATTGCACGGAGAAACGATGCTTTTCACACTCTGGTTTATCATTGTGGGTGCCCTGTTGATCTTCATGGCACTCGCCAATTCCACCCTGAAACGTCTGCCGCTCTCGACCTCCATGTTATATCTGGGGGCGGGCGCGCTGCTGGGGCCAGCGGGGCTTGGGCTGCTTCGGATCGACCCGGTGGAGCAGGCGACGCTGCTGGAGCGGCTCACGGAAATTGCCTTGATTATCTCCCTGTTTTCCGCCGGGCTGAAACTCCGCACACCGCTGCGCGACGGACGATGGCGGCTGCCCACGCGGCTGGCTTTCGCCTCCATGATGATAACCGTGCTGCTCATCGCCTTTGCGGGCAATGTCTGGCTGGGGCTACCCGTCGGGGCCGCGATTCTCCTGGGCGCTATTCTGGCCCCCACCGACCCGGTGTTAGCCTCCGATGTGCAGGTTCAAAATGCAACTGACCAGGATCGCCTACGCTTCAGCCTGACGGGCGAAGCCGGGCTCAACGATGGGAGCGCGTTCCCCTTCGTGATGCTGGGCCTTGGCCTGCTCGGCCTGCACGACATTGGGCAGGGGGGCTGGCGCTGGTTTGGGGTAGATGTGCTGTGGTCGATCACGGTAGGGCTGGGGATCGGCTGGCTCCTGGGCTTCCTCATCGGCCATCTGGTTCTCTATCTTCGGCGGGAGTACAAGGAATCGGTGGGGCTGGACGATTTCCTGGCGCTGGGGCTCATCGCGCTTTCCTACGGTCTGGCGCTGCTCTTTCACGCCTACGGTTTCCTGGCGGTGTTCGCGGCAGGGCTCGCGCTTCGGCGCATCGAGCGGGAGGCGCAGCCCGATGGGTCCGAGGCATCGCCGGACGTGAAGATCATGGCGGCGGAGGCAGAGGCAGAGAACATCGCCACCGACCCGGAGAAGGCACCCGCCTACATGGCGCAGGCGGTACTCGGCTTTAGCGAGCATCTGGAGCGGATAGGAGAGGTCAGTGTTGTCCTGCTGGTAGGCGGAATGCTCTCCGCGCGCTATCTTGCCTGGGAGTCGTTCTGGTTTGTGCCGCTGCTCTTCCTCGTCATTCGGCCCGTCGCCACCTTTGTCGGACTCCTGGGCTCGCGCACCTCCGGGCTACAGCGGCGGCTGATCGCCTGGTTTGGCGTGCGGGGGATTGGCTCTCTGTACTACCTGACCTATGCCATCGAGCATGGCCTTGACCCTGAAATGGCTGTGCGGTTAACATCTCTGGTAATGCCTGTCCTCGCGACTTCCATTATCATTCATGGCATCTCCGTCACCCCGCTCATGTTGCTCTACCAGAAACGGCTGGAAAAGCAGCAGCGGGCACGACACATTACGGAGGCAAAGATGCCTTCCTGATGGCAATCCCGACGCCCTGGTGGTCGCCTGTAAGTTCTGTGGGGCTAAAATCCCCCCAAACGGAGACTATGAAACTCACCATTGTTCACCCCTGTATTGGTCGGCGCGTGGGGCAGCCGTACATTCGCGCCTGGCAGATGGAGCCGCTGCCCCCGGCCACCCTCGCCGGGCTCACGCCGCCGGATGTCACCGTCGCCTTCTACGATGATCGCATGGAGCCGATTCCCTACGACGAGCCCACGGACCTCGTCGCCATCAGCGTTGAGACCTACACGGCCAAACGCGCCTACCAGATCGCCTCTGAGTACCGGCGGCGCGGGGTACCCGTGGTCATGGGTGGCTTCCACGCCACGCTCGTCCCGGAGGAGGTCAGCGAGTACGCCGAGGCCATCGTCATCGGCGAGGCGGAGCAACTCTGGGGGCAGCTCATTGAGGATTTCCGCGCCGGGCGGCTCCAGCGTGTCTATCGCAGCGTGACACGCCCGCCGCTCTGCAACCTCAAGCCGGATCGATCTATCTTCAAGGGGAAAAACTACTTGCCCATCGGCCTCGTCGAGGCGGGGCGGGGCTGCCACTTCCGCTGCGAGTTCTGCGCGATCCAGTCCTACTTCAACAGCACCCAGACGCGTCGCCCCACCGAGGAGATCATCGCGGAGATTCGCACGATCAACCGCAAGCTGATCTTCATCGTGGACGACAACATCACCTCCAACATGGAGCAGGCCAAGGAGTTTTTCCGCGCGCTCATCCCGCTGAAGATTCGCTGGGTGAGCCAGGCCAGCATCAACGCGGCCCACGACGAGGAGTTTCTGCGTCTGCTCAAGGCCAGCGGCTGCCAGGGCTTGCTCATTGGCTTCGAGACGCTGAACCCGGCCAATCTCAAGCAGATGCAGAAGAGCTTCAACACGATGAAGGGCGGCTACGAGAAGGCTCTGGAGAATCTGCGCCGCCACGGGATTCGCCTCTACATCACTTTTATCCTGGGCTACGATGAGGACACAGACGATACCTTCGAGGAGGCGCTGGCCTTCGCGCAGCACCACAAGTTTTATATCACGGCCTTCAACCACCTCACGCCCTTTCCCGGCACGCCGCTCTATGCGCGTCTGGAGCAGGAGGGACGGCTCCTCTTCGACAAGTGGTGGCTAGACCCCACCTATCGCTACAATATGATTCCCTTCCAGCCGCGCCGCATGTCGCCGGAGGCGGTCCAGCAGCGCTGCGTGGAGGCGCGCGCTCGCTTCTACAGCATTCCGTCGATTTTCAAGCGCAGCCTTGATTTTCAGGTCAACGCGAGCAGCCCCTTCATGTGGTGGAACTTCTTCATCATCAATGGCATCCTGCGCCGCGAGGTCTCCCAGCGCGACGGTTTCCCGCTGGGGGATGAGGGGTATCAGGGGGAGCTTATCAAGGCGTCTCACGCAGAGCTACTCGGCTCCTCAACCATCGCCCGGGGCGGGCGTGGATCGGCAACGCGGGGTTGAAGCGTGTGCTGCCACCACCCGACATCGTGCCACGCCCCAAATTTATAGCCCACCTCACGATAGACCCCTACCGGCTCAAAGCCGACGGATTCGTGCAGCGCCACACTCGCGGGGTTGGGCAAGGTGATTCCGGCGCAGGCCAGATAGAAGCCCTGCGCGCGCAGGATGGCAAAGAGCGAGGTGTACAAGCGTTGCGCCACTCCCTGTCGCCGGGCCTCGGCGTGGACATAGACCGATACGTTGGTAGCCCACTGGTACGCCGCGCGCTCGCTGTGGCGGCTGGCATAGGCATAGCCGAGTAGGTGTGACTCCTGCTCCAGCACCAGCCAGGGAAACTGCTCGCTGAGGCTCTGAATGCGCTGCTGCATCGTCTCCAGGCGGGGCGGCGAGAACTCAAAGGAGATCACGCTGTGCTGCACGATGGGCGCGTAGATTGCCAGAATTGCCTCGGCATCGTTCGGGGTGGCTAGACGGATTGTGTCCATGACGCTCCAGAGAAAATCAGATGCAGGGCCAATGGGAAAAGGATGCAAACCCGTTCGTATGCTGTTAGCATAGAGTGGAGGAATAGAATAGTGAAGGAGACAATGTTTGTGTGATGGCCCGTAAAGGAGTTTGCCCTCTATGCTAACAGCAGGAACTCTCCTACAAAACCGGTACGAGATCGTGCAGTTGATTGGCCGGGGTGGCATGGGAGCAGTCTACGAGGCGCGCGATCAGCGCCTTGGCAACCGGGTTGCCCTCAAGCAGACTCTGGTTCTGGAGGAAAGCCTGCGCCGCGCCTTCGAGCGCGAGGCGCGCATCCTCGCGGCTCTACACCATCCCATCCTTCCCGGTGTGAGCGATCACTTCGTCGAGGGCGAGGGCCAATATCTTGTGATGCGCTACATCCCGGGTGCGGACCTGGCGGGCTTGATGAAGGAGCAGGGGAGCGGCTTCCCGGTGGCCCAGGTGCTTGGCTGGGCCGAGCAGCTTCTGGATGGTCTGGAGTATATGCACAGCCAGGAACTGCCGGTGATCCATCGCGACATCAAGCCGCAGAACCTGAAGGTGACCGGGCGCGGTGCCATCATCCTGTTGGACTTTGGTCTGGCGAAGGGTGGGCACAGCGAGAGCGGACAGGGGACTGGCATGGCCTACAGCATCTTTGGCTACACCCCGCACTATGCCCCGCTAGAGCAAATCCACGGCTCTGGCACCGACCCTCGTAGCGACCTGTACGCGCTCGGGGCGACCCTCTACCATCTGCTGACCGGCGTGGAGCCGCCCGACGCGCTCGCACGGGCCACGGCCGTGCTTGGGAGCCAGCCAGACCCTCTGCGGCCCGCCCACGAGGTCAACCCGCTGATTCCGCCGGACGTGTCGAAGCTCCTCATACGGGCGATGGCTCCTAGCCCATTGCAGCGTTATGACTCCGCCACGGCGATGCAGGAGGCGCTGCGTGCCAGCATCGCTCCCGCGTCTTCCAAGCCGACGCGCGTGCTCTCCGAAAAACCCGACGACCTTCCAACGGCAACCCTGCCCGGTGTGGCGGCGGTGTCCGAGGATGACACCTTTTCCTTGCCTCGCCCGGCGGTCACGCCCCCAGGGGAAACGGTTCATCTTTCAAGCCCCCCTTCTGCTTCAACCGCTACCCCGCTGCCCCACCCTGAGCCTGCCGCCACCCCTGAGCGGCGGCGACGCTCGATTCCCTTTCTGTTGCCCCTGGGAGCGGTCGGGCTCCTTCTTCTGCTTGGTATGATGTTCGTCAATCAGGTTGGGCGGCGTGACAATAACCTGGCCGTCACGGACAACAC
>JACCSL010000225.1 GCA_013812995.1 Ardenticatenales bacterium
TGCCGTAGCTGTGGTGGAAGGCGTCGGCGCGCATGGCTGCGAGTACATGACGGGCGGTACCGTCGTACTGCTTGGTCCTGTTGGGCGTAACTTCGCGGCTGGCATGACCGGGGGGCGCGCCTTCGTCCTCGACCCACACGACCGCCTTCCTGCCCTGCTCAACCGCGAGTTCGTCGATATTTTCACCATCCTTCCCGAAGAAGCAGAAGAGGTACGCACGCTCATTCGCGCCCATGCCCAGCAGACTGGCTCGGCCCAGGCGCGCCGCCTCCTCGCCTCCTGGGAGGCCAATCTTGGCGCGTGGCGCGTCGTCACCCAGAAAGACGCACTCCGTGTGGCTAGCGAAGGAGCCGCCATTCAGGCGACTCTCCGCGCGTAGGGGCTATCAAACGCAAAACGTAAGCGGCTGAGAATTGTCGTCCTACTGCCGTCTTACGTTTTACGTTTTACGTTTTACTTCCTACAATTCCTCCATGTTACCAGAGGATTTTACCGACCGACTACAAATCATCCACACTCGCCTTGCCGGGGCAGCGGCGCGCGCGGGACGACGAGCGGAGGAAATCACGCTCGTCGCCGTCACCAAGGGTCACCCAGCCGAGATGGTGCGCGCGGCCTACGAGGCCGGGCTGCGCCACTTCGGGGAGAACCGACCTACCGAACTGCTCCAGAAACAAGCGACCCTGCTCCTCCCGGACGCGTATTGGCATTTTATAGGCCATATCCAACGCCGCAGGGCGCGGGAGCTGGTGGGCAAGAGCCACTTGGTGCATTCCATTGACCGCTTGGAACTGGCGCAGGAACTCTCGAAGCGAGCCGTAGCGGGTGGCGCGGTGGTAGCGGGGCTGCTCCAGGTCAACAGCAGCGGCGAGGAAAGCAAGGGGGGCTGGGACATCACCTTGCCGGAGGGCAGCGCCCATTTCCTGGCCGACATCGCGCCGCTTCTTGCGCTGCCCAACCTGGAGGTGCGTGGCCTGATGACGATGGCCCCTTACTACGAGGAAGCAGAGCGCACCCGCCCCACATTTAGCGCCCTGCGAGCCCTGCGCCAAACCCTGCGGGAGCACTTTCCTGCCCATTCCTTTGAGATGCTCTCGATGGGCATGAGCAACGACTTCGAGGTGGCAATTGAAGAGGGGGCCACCCATGTGCGGATAGGCACCTCGCTCTTTGGCCCCCCGGAGATTTAACACAATGAGGAGACAAGAGTCATGTATAGCGCAGTTAATTTGATCTTCAACGCGATCTTCTTCCTGATCTTTATCCGCATCCTTCTTTCCTGGCTCCCACTGGCGGGCATTCGCATCGATGAGTACAACCCCATCGTGCAGGGCCTCATCCGCTTCACAGACATCTTTTTGGAACCCTTCCGCCGCCTGATCCCGCCGGTTAGTGGCATGGATTTCAGTCCCATCGTCGCAATTCTAGTGCTTCAGTTTGCTGCCGGGGCAATTCTCGGTCTGATTCCTCGCTAGGAGCACGGCATATCCTGGGGCGGTCCGGCTCAGCGACGGACCGCCTTTTTGTTCAAGTAGCTGGCACGAGCATTGCTCCCTCCATCGTCGGGTCGCATGGGAACCTTTCCGCGCCACCTGACGTTCTCTCTATAGACAACTTCAAGCAAAGAAAAGGTAGAGGAGAAAGAGTCATGCAAAATCGAAGCAGATGGGGAGTTCTGTTACTCGTGCTAGCCTTCTTGTTGATCGCCTGCACCGTAACCCCAACCCCCGCGAGCCCGAATGATGTGTCCGCGCCGCAACCCACCGAAACCACGGAAACGGAAGAGGAAGAAGTCGAGCCGCTTGCCGCGACCCCCATCCCAAGCCCGGAAGAGGAGACAGAAATGGAAGAGCAACCAGGTCCCGGAGAGATCGCCATCACCGAACTTGTGCTGGAGCATGTGGCAGCAGAGACGGGCCTCGACCGTGAGACGCTGACAGTGTCGGAGGTGGAGGCAGTGGAGTGGCCGAATGCGGGGCTGGGCTGCCCCCAACCAGAACAGATGTATATCGAGGTGATTACGCCCGGTTATCTGCTCCAGGTCAAGAGCGGGGAAGAGGTATTCAAGGTTCATACCAACAAGGATGGAAGTGTCATCGTCATCTGCCCGAAGCTGGAAGCAGTGGTGCCAGAGGGAGAAACCACAAACGGGGGAGACAGCACGGCTGTCCCCGCTGGCAGCGATCCGCTCCTGCCCCCCGCGCTCTCAGGCGAGGCGGCAGAGGTCGCTGCTCGAGCCATCGAGAAAGTGACTGGGGAGAGCGGCCTTGCCCGCACCTCGCTGACGGTGACGAGCTACTCGCAGGAGATGTGGTCTGATTCTGGGCTGGGCTGCCGCAAGGCGGGACAGATGTATATGCAGGTGATTACCCCCGGTTACAAATTCGTCATTCAGGGCGAGGGGGAAACCTTCAATGTTCACACGGATCGCACCGGCAACTCCATCATCATCTGCCGCTAACGAGTGGGGCAGAGGGAGCCTCTCTGCCCTACTCCATCTGTATCGGCTGGTACCAGACGCAGCCCGCGTCGTGTTTCCCATAGTCTGGCAGCACCGGGCCCGCGCCGCAGGTGCAGAGCGTTGTGAGAAGGACGGTTAGAGCTTCATCGGCCTCGTCGGCGAGCGCCTCCGACTCACTCATCATCAACTCTTCCTGATGGCTGATGCGATGGAGGAGCCGCACTACCCGCCGTAACTTTTCGCGATCCAGGTTGTTCATCTCTCCTCATTTCCATTTAACAGGCCAATACCAAAGCCAAAACGGAGCCAAATCATACCAACAAACCCCTCAATTTGGTAGAAGGTGGGCCAGAAGGAGCAGCGGCCGGCTCGCGCGGCTTCGATCACAAAGCACCACCCCTGGAACAACTCGACAGACACGGTAGCTACCTCCATTTCAAATGAAGGTGAGGAAGATTGACCAGAGTGTACTTCTCACTGTTAGCATGGCAAAATATAATGGTTTTTTAATCTTCCTCTCATGTTCGTGGTGTATAGTTATACTTATAGAAAGCGAGCCACCCCTATCCAGCGGCTCGCCAGGGCGCTGATAGTCTGAGAAAGGCACGAGGATAATGGAGAACGAGCAGGATATTCTGGACCGCACGAGGCAAGCCACGGGCAGCCTTGAAGAGATGGAAACGGGCAACCTGGTAGCTATGTACCTGCGGGAAGGGGGCCAACATGAGCTACTCAACCGCGAGGAAGAGCTGGAACTCAGCATGATGTGGCGTGAGGCCATGCAGGTGCACGAGCAATTCGGCGCAGGGCAAGTCACCGAGGAGATAGGCGAGCTTTTTCGCCGGGGCGAGCTTGCCCGTGAACGGCTTATTCGCGCCAACCTGCGACTGGTTGTGAGCGTCGCGGTGCGCTATCAGGGATACGGCGTGCCGCTTGGGGATTTGATTCAGGAGGGGAATCTAGGGCTCATGCACGCCCTCACCAAATTCGAGCCGGAGCGCGGCTACAAGTTTAGCACCTACGCGACCTGGTGGATTCGCCACGCGGTGGGGCGGGCGATTGCGGACCAGGGGCGCACCGTTCGCCTGCCGGTTCATATGACAGACAAGGTTCGCAAGGTGAAGGAGGCCGCCGCCCGCATCGCCCAGCGCACGGGCAACGAGCCTACCCTTAGCCAGATCGCGGCAGAGATGGGCCTTCCAGAAGAGCGGGTTGAGGAGCTGATGATCTATTCCCAGCACCCGATCTCCTTTGATGCCCCCATCAATGATGAGGAGGGGGGAGCGACCCTGGCAGATTTCCTGCCAGATGGAGAGGATACGCCCCCGGAACTGGCTCAGGCCCACGCTCTCCACGATGATCTACGCGAGGCCCTGGCCTCGCTCACCCCGCGCGAGGCCAAGATTCTCAACCTGCGCTACGGGCTCTGGGATGGCCAGGAACATACGCTGGCCGAGGTAGGGCGAAAATATGGCCTGACTCGCGAGCGAATTCGCCAGATCGAGCAGGTGGCCCTGCGCAAGCTACGCCATCCCAGCCGCAGCCGCGCCCTGCGTTCGCTCCTGGGATAAGACGAAAGGCGTTGCCAGGGGATGGCTCCTCCCCTATACTGCATACTGCGGTGCTTCCGACCTTCAACCGTAAAGGAGAGCGCATGAGCGAGCACGTATACAAAATCATCGAACTGACGGGCTCTTCCGAGTCCTCCCTAGAACATGCAATCCAGAATGCTGTCGCCAGGGCGGCCAAGAGCGTGCGCAACATGCGCTGGTTCCAGGTAATTGACACGCGCGGGCATATCGAGAATAACCAGGTGGCACATTGGCAGGTCACCGTCAAAATCGGGTTTACGCTGGATGAAGAGGGCGACGAGTCGTAACTATCTCTCATCGAGTGAGCAG
>JACCSL010000269.1 GCA_013812995.1 Ardenticatenales bacterium
CCTCCGGCCACCGCGACGCCGTACCCCACGCCCGATGGTACCACGCGCACGCTCAAGGTTCCGATTCTCATGTACCACTATGTCAGTGTGCCGCCAGCGGGCAGCGACCGGGTTCGCCACGATCTGAGCGTAGGCCCCGACCTCTTCCGCGCGCACCTCGTGACATTGCGCGAGCAGGGCTACACCTCGATTACCATGACGGAGCTTGTCTATGCACTCGAATTGGGCGCGCCCCTCCCGGCGAAACCCATCCTGCTAACCTTTGACGATGGCTACCGGGACAACTACGAGAACGCTTTCTCGATCATGCGGGAGGAAGGATTTGTGGGAACCTTCTTCGTGGTGACCAGCCTCGTCGAGGAGCGGAATGTCAACTACATGACGTGGGAGCAGATTGTCGAGATGAAAGAGGCTGGCATGGAGATCGGCTCCCACACCACTCATCATCTTTCCCTACCCACACTCTCCGAGGAGGAAATCTGGCGGGAACTCACCCGCTCGCGCGCCCTCCTGCAAGAGCGGTTGGGTCAAGAAGTTCACTCCCTGGCTTATCCAGGCGGCCGCTTTGATGATGGCGTGGTTCATCTCACCCACGCGGCGGGGTATTGGATCGCCGTCACGACCAAGCAGGGAGTCACGCATCACAGCGAGAGCCCCTTTACCCTGCGGCGCATTCGCGTGCGGGGCAGCATGTTCCCACCCGACCTGCTGGAAGCCATCCACTACTGGATGGTTGAGGCCCAGTTCGAGCCTTGAGAGTTGTGTTTACCAAAAAAAGGGCGCTGGCATTGAATGCCCGCGCCCTTTTTCTCTCTGATTTCTGCTCAGGCAGCCCTGCTCGACGCGCTGTGCTCTCCCCGGAGCAGCGCCACC
Organism: Ardenticatenales bacterium; assembly: GCA_013812995.1. Lineage (GTDB taxonomy): Bacteria > Chloroflexota > Anaerolineae > Ardenticatenales > Ardenticatenaceae > JACCSL01. The sequence continues at coordinate 874 of JACCSL010000269.1, forward strand.
GCCTCTGCGCCTCCGGCGGCCTCCAGGGCCTCCCGTAGCTGCTCAAACTCCAGCCGGGTGTGCTTGATGGCCGCCGCCATCACGAAGGGAAAGAGCGGGCCACGGCTGGGGTCATCAATGTTCATTGCCTCGTGCGAGCCCGGCGGCAGGTAGAGATGCTTGATCCACGGCCCTACGAGGGGGATGCGGTAGAGGAGATAGAGGAGGATGTCAAGCACCTCTGCGGTGCCCGCACGTAGGGTCGGCACGGCGGTGGGGTCCAGACAAAGTTCAATGGCCTCGTCTCGGCACTTCTCGACGCCGCCCTGCTGCTCAGCCCAGAGCGGTATCCAGTTCGAGTGAGCATAGAAATCCTGCCGCGCGTGCAAGAGTCGCCCGAAGGCGTCCAGTGCCGCCTGGCGATCTCGCTTCTTTAGAATGGCATCCACCGCCTGCTGGCGCTCGGCCTCAATGTAGCACTGTGGCGTCAAGAAGTCGTTGCCATCGAAGTGGTACTCGGGGTGCCAGAGTATGCTAGCGAGCCGATCCTGGCCGATATTCGCCTGAAAGATGGCGCGGAGGTCAGCCTCTTTGAAGAGATCCCCCAGCGCCGCCCGGATAATCTGGTCGTGATAGATCGTGTCCATGCTCACCCACCCTGTTAGCCGTTGTACTGCCGAACCGTACTGTGATCATCCACCTTCTGGAGCATCTCCGCCACCGTCAGCCCCAAGGCCGGATGACGCCAGTCGGGGGCCAGGGATGCCAGCGGTTCCAGCACGAAGCGGCGCGCATGCAGAAGAGGGTGAGGCACCTCGACCATGTGATCCTTGTAGGATTTATCCCCGTAGGCCAGCAGGTCGATGTCGATGGGGCGCGGCCCCCACGCTTCCTCGGTGGTCCGCTCCCGGCCACCCTGCCGCTCGATGGTGTTGATCCAGCGCATGATAGCGCGTGGCTCGTAGCTCGTACGTGCGTGGCAGACCTGGTTGAGATACCAGCCCTGTGAGACAGGTCCCCAGGGCTCCGTCTCGAAGACGGGGGAGCAGTCGACGAACTCCACCCACCCCTGGTGGCTGAGGCGCGCGCGCGCCGTCGCAAGATTCATTTCCCGGTCCCCCTGGTTCGATCCAAGGGCAAGATAGATGTCTGGCAAAATGGTTCTCCTTTCGGTTTTCGCCTATTGTATCCGAACCTTGATTCAGGGCTAGTGTGGAGGAGAGTCCATGACCCGCTTTGCCAACAAGCACATTCTTCTGGGGGTTTCCGGCTCCATCGCGACCTACAAGGCGGTGGCACTGGCAAGCCATCTGACGCAGGAGGGAGCCACCGTCGATGTGATTATGACGGAGGCCGCCACCCGCATGGTGCAGCCGCTCTCCTTCCAGGCCATCACCCATCGCCCGACGCAGACCGATATGTGGTCCCTCCTGGCCGAAACCGAGATCGGCCATGTGACGCTAGCCAAGAAGGCCGATGCCCTGCTCGTCGCCCCTGCCACGGCCAACACCATCGCCAAGATCGCGCTGGGCCTCGCGGACAATTTTCTGACCACCACGGCGCTCTCTCTGCGCGGGGCACTGGTCGTCGCCCCCGCGATGGAGAGCGGCATGTGGGAGCACCCCGCCACGCAGGCGCACATCGCCACCCTGCGCGCACGCGGCGCGTGGATCGTCGAGCCGGAAAGCGGCTACCTGGCGAGCGGGGCCGCCGGGGTGGGGCGGCTGGCGAGCGAGGAGCATATTCTCGCGCTGCTGGAGCGAGCGTTGGGACCCAACGATCTACGGGGAATGCGCATCGTTATTACCGCCGGGGGAACGCAGGAAGCGGTGGACCCGGTGCGCTATCTCTCCAACCACTCCTCCGGGCGCATGGGCTACGCGGTGGCGGAGGCAGCGGCGCGGCGCGGCGCGAGCGTCGTTCTGATCTCCGGCCCTACCGCGCTCCCTGCGCCCATCGGCGTGACGATGCGATACGTGACGAGCGCCCTGGAGATGGCGGCGGCGGTCATCGAGACGATTCCCCAGGCCGACGCGCTGCTCATGGCGGCGGCGGTCGCCGATTATCGCCCCGCCGAGGTGGCCGAGCAGAAGATCAAGAAGAAGGATGAAGACCTTTCCATTCGCCTGGTGCGTAACCCGGACATCCTCCTCGCGGTCAAGGAGGCAAAGCCCCCCCAACTCATTGTCGTCGGCTGGGCCGCCGAGAGCCAGGACTTGCTGGCCTACGGGCGCGACAAGCTGGAGCGCAAGGCCCTGGACCTGCTCATCGCCAACCCGGTGCCGCAGAGCTTCGGCGGTGACCGGGTCGAGGCCACGCTCATCCGCCCTGACGGTCACGAGGTGCTCCCGCCGCTGCCCAAGCGCGTGCTCGCGGAGCGGATATTGGATGAAGTGAGAGCGTTGAAGCGGTAGAGCGTTGGAGCGTTGGAGCGTTGGAACAACGAACCACAAATACTGTTCAAACGCTCGCCGTTCCGCTCCAACGCTCGCCGTTCCGCTCCAACGCTCCAACGCTAAGGAGAAGTTATGACGCGCCCCCTGCTCATCCTTGATACTGTCTCGCACCACTTTCAAGCCGCCAGCGGCGAGGTGCTGGCGCTGCGCGATGTCTCCCTGACGGTGCGCGAGGGGGAATTCGTGGCGCTGGTGGGACCAAGTGGCTGCGGAAAAACGACGATCCTGCGCCTGGTGGCCGGGCTGATTCAGCCCGAGCAGGGGCGCATCCTCTACGATGGCAAGTTGGTGACGGAGCCGCCCGACGAGATCGGCATGGTTTTTCAGAAGGCCACGCTGCTGCCCTGGCGTACCGTGACCGACAATGTGCGTCTCCCTCTGGAGATCGCCGGGAAACCCGTGGATTCGGCGCAGATTGCAGCCATGATCGAGGCGGTGGGTCTGGCGGGCTTCGAGCGGGCCATGCCTGGCGAGCTGAGCGGTGGGATGCAGCAGCGCGTCTCCCTGGCGCGGGCGCTCATCAGCCACCCGCGCCTGCTCCTCATGGATGAGCCCTTCGGCGCGCTGGACATGATGCGGCGTAACGAGATGAACCTGCTCCTCCTTGAGTTGTGGGCGCGCATCCAATCGACGGTCCTCTTCGTCACCCACGATATCCACGAGGCGGTTTTCCTGGCAGAACGCGTGCTGGCGATGGGACCCAGACCCGGGCGCATCGTCGGCAACTTTCCCATTGACCTCCCCCGCCCCCGCCAGGCCGGTGACCGCTATGGTCGCGAGATGCAGGATTATGTCGAGCGCATCTGGCAGGTACTGGAGCGCACGGCCTGAGTTGGCCCTTGCAGGGAATAGGAAAAAAGGCCCAAAGCTTTCAAAGTCTGGGCTCTCTTCTTGCTAATTAAGGGCTGAAGACTCAACCACTTCCCTAGACAACTCTTACCATGATCCCTATGACAAATGTCCAACTAGCCTGTCCTAATTGCGGATTCGATGATAATCCGACCAGCGCGCATTTCTGCGGGCAATGTGCCGCCAAGCTGCCCTTCCCCTGCCCCCAGTGTGGCGCGATCAACCCGCCAGGCTTCCGCTTTTGCAGCCAGTGTGCGGCGGCCCTGGCAGGCAGCACGCCCCTCCGCACCACGCGCCGCCTGGTCACCGTCCTCTTCGCCGATGTTTGCAACTCTACCGCGCTGACTGCTGCCATCGGGGCGGAGCGCATGTATGGGCTGCTGGATGATCTGCTACGCCGCATGAGTGAGGCCGTTCGCCGCTTTGAGGGAACGATTGACAAGATCATGGGCGATGGCCTCATGGCAGTCTTCGGAATGCCCACCGCTCTGGAGCAGCACGCCGTCCAGTCCACCTATGCCGCGCTGGCGATGCTGGAGGAGTTGACCCACTTCAACACAGAGTTCGCAGACACCCTGGGCCAAAACCTGCAACTGCGCATTGGCCTTGCCAGCGGCGAGGTCGTCGCCGGGGGGCTGGGCTCCGAGCGCTCCCGCGACATCACCGTGATCGGCGATGTGCCAAACCTTGCCGCGCGCCTGCAACAGAACGCCGCGCCCGGCACCATCCTGATCGACAATCAGGCCGCGCGCTACGTCGCGCCGCTCTTTGATCTGGTCCCGGTCACGCCGCTGACCCTCAAGGGTTTCGACCAGCCGGTACCCGCCTTCCTCCTGCGCGGCAAGCGCGACCAGCCCGGCCTGCTTCGTGGGCTCAGCGGTCAGCGGACGCCTCTGGTGGGGCGGCAGATGGAGCTGGATCACCTGGAACAGGCAGTTCACAATCTCCACCAGCAGCGTGGCGGGGTTATCTGTCTCTTTGGGGAGGCGGGCATCGGGAAATCCCGAATCACGAACGAGCTGTTGGAGCGTGTCAAGGGGGCCGGTGTGCGCGTGCTGGAGGGCGATTGCTTCTCCCACACGCGGAATCTGCCCTACAGCGCCTTCAACGGCGTGATTCGGGATTTCTGTGGGGTGCTTCCCACGGATAGCCGCACCGTGGTGCAGTCGAAGATTCGCACGGCAATCCAGCGAGCCAACCTGCCCAGCAAGGCGGAGATTGTTCCCTATCTAGAATATCTGCTCTCGATTGACCTGGTGGATGAGACATTGTTGGAGCAGGTGCGTCACCTAGATCCCGGTCAGCTCAAGCGCAACGTCTTCCTCGCGGTTCGTGAGCTGCTGTTGGGCGAGGCCCAGCGCCGCCCGACGATTCTGGTGCTCGATGATCTGCAATGGGTGGACGAGATTTCGACAGAACTCATCGGCTTTCTGACCCAATCCATCAAGGAGGCCCCGCTCCTCCTGTACCTGATCGCGCGCGACGACGAGCAGCCGCACCTGCGCCATACCATCGAGCAACTCCTGGCGGGCGTCAATGGCCGGGGAACGCGGCTCACCCTGCGCCCCCTCTCGACAGAGGAACTGCGACAGATGGCGCTCGCGCTCATGCCACAGGCGGGGCCGGCGCTGCTGGATCGGCTGGTCCACCATGCGGAGGGCGTTCCCTTCTATCTGGAGGAACTCGTCCGCCACACACTCTCGACCTCGACGGAGATGCAGCTCCCGCTGGGCAGCCCGCTCGTCAGCATTCCCTCCTCGCTGGAGGCGTTGATTCGCGCGCGCTACGACCAGCTTCCCGAGCCGCTGCAACTCACCCTGGCGAAGGCGGCAGTCATCGGGCGGCGCTTTGCGCTCCCGCTGTTGAGAGTCATCGATGGGTCACATCGCCTGGAGACTCACCTGGAGCAACTGCACGAGCGGGCCTTCATCCGCCCGCGCCGCACGAGTTCCGAAGAGTGGACCTTCATGCACCTTATCACGCAGGAGACGATCTACCAGAGCCTACTGCACCAGCAGCGCCGTGCCCTGCACACCGATGTGGGAGAGGCGCTGGAGCGGATGGCCCGCAACCGTCTGGATGAGCATGTCGAAACGCTGGCCTTCCACTTTAGCCACTCCAATGACACGCTAAAGGCGATCCCCTACCTGCTCCAGGCGGCGCAACGCGCGGCGGGCCGCTTTGCCAACGAGGAGGCGCTACGGCTCTACGCGGAGGCTGACCAGCTTCTAGGCGAAGAAAATGTCCGATATCTGAGCGAGCGTGTCACGCTGGAAACAGGACGCGCCGATGTGCTCGCCCTGCTGGGACGCTACGAGGAGGCGCGCGCCGCCTACCAGAGCGCGCTCCATGCCATTCGCCGCCTGCCCACGATGGAACTGGCGATTCATGCCTCGGTGGAACGACGCATTGCCGGAACCTACGAGAAGCAGACCCAGTACGAGGAGGCCAGCCAGCACCTCACCAAAGCGCGCCATATTCTGGCCGATAGCGATCAGGCAGAGCGCTCACGCATCAACTCGGATATGGGCTGGGTCGCCTTCTCGCGCGGGGAGTTGGACGAGGCGAAGCAGTATCTTCAGGCAGCACTCCAGGGCGCGGAGGTTCTTCGGAATCGCTCGCTCCAGGCGCAGGTCTACAATCGGCTCGCGGGGTTGAACTTCCGGCACGGGGCGCTGAAAGAGGCCCAGGCGATGGTGGAACTGAGCCTGGAAATGAGCCGCCGCCTGGACGACCAGATTGCGGTGGCGCGGGCCCTGACCAATCTTGGCATTCTTGTCTCCAGCTACTCGGATTGGGCGGCGGCGGAGAACTACCACACGGAGAGCCAGGCGATTTTCACGCGCAACGGGGATATCGAGGGGCAGAGCAGAACCACGATGAACACGGCCGTCGCGCGGCTCATGAGGGGCCATCTGGAGGAGGCGATGCAGACCCTGGAGGAGGGGTATCAGTTGGCGAAGCGGGTGGGCAGCCACAACCTAATGGGCGTGGCGCGCATGAATCAGGGTCGCGTGGCCTTCTTCCAGGGCAGACTATTGATGGCGCGCCGCTATCTCATCGAAGCAGCCTCCATCTACCGCCCCATGCAGGCCCACAAGGGGGATCGCGCCGATAGCACCGAATTGCTCGGGCGCATTGCCCTGCTCCGTCACAAGCCTGTGATGCTCACGCTCCTGGCCCGCAAGGCGGTTCGGTTAGCGACGGACAGCGTGGATGCCCACGCAGGCTTCCGCGCCCGGCGGCTGCTGGCCCTCACCTCTACCAGGGCCAAGCGCTTTGACGAGGCGGAGCAACTCTTTGAGGCGCTGCATCGCTCCGCGATTGCCAGCGACCCCTACGAAAGCGCCCTGCTCTTTCTCGTTCAGGCGCTGCATGACGAGGAGCGTGGGCTACTAGCGGAGGCGGCGCAGAGCCGGGCCCAGGCCCAGGCCCTCTTCGAGGAAAATGCAATTCCCCTGCCGCTGCGCACCTTTCTGGTCCAGCCCTCAGACCCGGATTCTGATGACGAGGACGTCTAAGATCAGGGATGGATCAAGGATAGATCGTTGTTCATTAGCTCTGCCAGGCCCGCATTGGCCCGCCCATAAGCTTCTTCTGCCAGGAGGATCGTCTCCTCATCCTGCGCGCCCAACCCTTCCTCGTACAACTGTCCGGCGAGCAGGTAGCGCTGTGCCACGCGCGTAAATCTTTCCTGGAAGGAGCCATAGCGCCCCGGCGCGATCGTCACCTTCGCCTCCTCTGAAATACGAGTCAACGTCGCGAAAAGAGGCAGAACCTCTGAGCGCCAGGTCGCATCGCCCAGAAGGGTACTATCCTCCTGATACTGATTGTAGTGCGGGCCAATGCGCGCCAGGGTGTCGATGTACTCCCCCACCATCAGGCGAACCTGTTCCACGTAGACATGCTCCTCGGCGGTGGTTGGTGCGAGGGAGGAAGCGGCGTTGGGGGCAACGCTCTCCGGGAGCAGTAGCGGGGCGGGGGTGTGGTAAGGCTGCTCTTCCAGATTGAAGGAAAAAAAGCTGCCCACGATGAAGAAGGGCAGCAAAATGGCAAGAATCTGGTGCAGGGTCGAAGTCGGCGGGGGGGCAGGGAGTTGCTCCACGATGGCCTCCTGAACAGAGTGTTTCCGCTTTCGCCAGAGGCCATCATACAGGTCAACCGTTCAGAAAACGCTCAAGAAAAGCAAGCGGGCGGCCCCGGTC
>JACCSL010000270.1 GCA_013812995.1 Ardenticatenales bacterium
CGCTTATCCTCCCTGCCCCCGTTCCTCCTCGATGCGCGGCTCGCTCTGCTCGGGCTTGCCGGCGGGCTCTATCCAGCCCTCGCCATCTTCCACCGGGACGGTGCCATTTTCCTGCCAGGCATCTACGAGCACCTCATCCTTGGGGTCGGCCACAAGCACAAACTCGTCCGACTCCCCGCCCGACCCCGATAGGAGGGCGCTTCCGACCTGAGCGCCCTTCGCGATGGTCGTGACCTGTTTGCCTGCGCTGCTCTGGCCCAACACGATCTGGAATGGCTGGAGCATCGCCACCATCGCGCGTGGCATCTGGGAATTGTGCGAGACATCCGTGAGAATTTTCGGGTCGAAAAGGATGGTAGAGCCTAGCTGCTTTGCCGCCTCCTCAATCTCGGCGCGCCGCTTGCCCTCCATGAGTGCATCCAGCCGCTTTTGTAATACCACGTTGGGCAGGAAGAAGCGTGCTTTGCTCCCCGGCAGGGCGACGCGCCGCCCCAGGTGTGACTCAATGAGCGGGGCAATGAGTAGGACGTCCTGCTTGGGGGCCTGCTTTTGCCAGGGCCAAAGCACGGCCCGCCCGGCGCGGGTCTCGACGTACCAGACCGGGAGAAGCATGAGCTGGGGCGAGCGGAGGCGGAACTCATTGTCGAGCGCCACCTTATCCATCGTATCGACAATCTTATCCAGCGCCTCGCGCCGCTTCTCGATCAGGGAGAAGATAGTGTCGGCCCATTTGGTCACCGCCGCGAGTTTGTTTTCGACGATCTGCTGAGACTGCTGCACCACCTCCGTGTAGGGACGGATGCTCTCGTCATCCATGATGAGATCCACGCGAAAGGCATTCAGCGACTCGCTCACGCGATCCACGAGGATATCGAAGAACTTCAGATCCGCCTGGATGGACTCGATGATGGGCGCAAACTGTGCCTTCACCTCTTCCTGAGCGGCAGAGTAGCCCTCGTCTACCTTCGAGAGTTGCTCATCGAGCTGGCGGGTGTGCTCCTGATACTCCTGCTGGTGGCGGCTGAGCTGGCGCTGTGTGCGCTCCAGGGTGGTGCGGTGGCTGGCAACGACCTCCTCCCAGGTGGTTACATTGTGCTTCATCTCCGGCAGGGAGCTGTTCAGGCGGTCAATATTCCCAGTCAACTCACGCTTGCGGTCATCCGAGGCACGCGGGCTCTTGCTGGTGCCACTGTTTGCCAGCAGCAGTTGCTTCCGCTTATCGGCCAGCTCCGCCTCACGCGCCCTCACCCGCTCCGATGCCTCGCGGAGCTTCATCTGGCTCTCTTTGAGCACCTGCTCCGCTTCGGGCAATAGTCGCTGCTCGATATCGGCGATAGTGCGCTTGAGGGAGCTGATCAGCGTGTCGCTGCCATAATGAACGATGTTCCGCTCTCGCTCCCAATCCTTGCGCGAGGCATCCAGCCGATTATTGAGCTCTGTCTGCTGTCTTGCCAGCTCGTTTTGGAGTGGCGCGCGCAGCGATTCAATCGTCGTGCCGCGCACCAGTTCCATCGTTCCGATGAGCGCCTCGGCATCGCCGCTGGGGTGGGCGGCGGGCGGTGCGGGTGGCGACTCCATGCGGGGCAGGGTCTCGCGGAGGACGCGCGCCATCGCCTTGCGAAAGCGCGGAATTTCCTCGACCCAGGAGTCCAGTTGGCGGCGGAAGATGTGCTCGCTGCTATGGAGCCGCAGCAGCAGCCGAATCTCCTCCTGCCCCTCCTGAATGGGGCGCGCCGGGGGCAGCGAGGGGGCCGGGCTCCAGGTACGTCCGCGCGGCAGGGTGCCCAGAAGCGTGACCAACTCTGCCTGATGCTCCTTGATCCAGGGCAGCCGCAGGGTGCGTGGGGCCTCCTCCCAGGCCGTGAGCAGATGACCAAGCCGTGCAACGAGCGCCGATTCCTGCTCCAACGAGCGCAGGACATCTAGAATTTCCTGAAGGAAAAGATCGGGGCGCGCCGGGGGATCCTGCGGTAGTTCCAGGGTCACCGACTCGTCGGTGAGGGTGTCCCACAGAATCATCTCCTCCTCGTCTATCGGGAGGGCGACCCACTGCCAGGAGAGCTTCATGGCCTGGAGAATCTGCGGGGGTGCGAAGCGATCCGCCTCGATC
>JACCSL010000291.1 GCA_013812995.1 Ardenticatenales bacterium
GAACCCCTAGATGGATGGCTATACTCTGAGGGGTGTGTCGCCCGTGGCCGCACATCCATCGAAGGAAGTGGTCTTTGAACGGCTCCGTGTTGCTCGCGTCTCGTCCCTGGTCATCCCTGGCATCAGCGAGGAGCAGCAGGGACATGCCCCAGCGCAGTTCTTCGCCTGGGACCCTGAGGATCTTCGCCACGAGGCCCGAGTAGGGAGAGATGATCGGAACCTCCGTTGTGTCCCTTACCAGCATGGTCCCAATCGTGGCATGGGCCGTCACGTGCTGGCCTATCCCCACCTGCCAAACGGTCAGGGTGCCATAATGGGGGCTGGTGACGGGTGTGAGGAAGGGAGCGCGCGTGATCATGCTAGCCCCTCGTCCTCCGGCTCCTCTTCAGCAGTGAATTGGTCGCTAGGCCCCCCCGCAGTCCCTCCCCTTTGAAGTCGTCTACCCACATTTCTGTCACCTGGGTATCGATTCGTTTGCTGGCAGGCATGGAAAGACCATGCTGGTGTTGGTAGACAGCATCGCCTCGCGTGCCATCTTCCCAGGTAAAGGCTAGGGCAGGGGCGCATCTCCTTGAGCGCGCCATAGCAAGGCTTCCATATCGTACAGATACCACTGGATTGTAGTGTTTGCCAGACATCTGTGCCTCCTTTACTCCCGTTGCCTGTACTTCCATCCTAAATCCTTTTGTGCCCCCAGTTTCCACATTTGATCCCACCTAGGGTCTCCGCTCACAGCCGTGTTCAACTTCACGTTTTGCATATTGTGGACGATAGCGGCTTTATAGTCTGGTCTGTGCTTTCCCGGAGGTATCTCCAAGCTATAACGATGTTGCGGCGTAACGACGCCCATTCCATCTATCAAGTATTTGATCGCCTGATCCATGTCGGGAAAGTCAAGGGAGGTCTCGTCCGGATGATTATGGGTTACGTGGACTTCACCGCGTTTGGCCTTAATGCTTGCCATTATAGCTATGTCGTCTGGATGAAAGTCAACCGCGGTCGGGTGGTAGCTTGTTGTACGAAACAGCTCGTTGCCATATCTATCAAAGCCGACCGCCCACTCGAAGCGTTCCCCACGGATTCCGCTCTCTGCGTTCCATATCCTCCTGTTGCGTAGCCGTCTTGTTCCCCACGCCTCAAGTGCACCACCGATACAACCATCCAGGCCCCCCCAAAGAGCGCCCCGCAGAACCGCGTCCGCTAATCCCTGGTCAGTCCAGCGGCGACGGTTGAACTCGTTATCGAGGATATAGAGGGTACCATCGATAGCGGCACCCCCCAACGCGCCAACAAAAGTGCTACCCAGAAAGCCAAGCGGCCCCAAATAGTAGCCGACTGCCCCGCCATAGGCACCAGCCGCCACCGCCCTGGCCGTTCGCCCCCCGTCCTGGCCGTGGGTGAACATCGCATTGCCCCGTATGCCCGCCTGGTGGTTTTCAAGGACCTGGAAGCCAAGATCACCAACACCCGCGACTGTTCCGCCAATAATAGCCCCGTGCAGCGGAGTTTCCCCACTGGGGTCGGTGTAGCGAACGGGGTTGTTCAGGCCGTAGAAGTACGGGTGCAGGGTGGAAGGCATGCCTGCCAGGCCAGGGAAGGGGTCGGTCTGGAGGAAGCGGCCCGTCTCGGGTCGGTAGTGGCGGGCGCGCAGGTAGAGGAGCCCCGCCGGGTCCTGCTGCGCGCCGGTGTAGCCGAAGCGCCCCAGGTCACTGCCGGGTAGCGGCACCCCGAAGGGATCGTAGCTCGCCAGCGCCGTCACCGCGCCGCTGGCGTCGGTCTGGGCACGGACACTGCCCAACGCGTCGTTCATCTCATACTGCCAACCATCACCGCGCTCGGTGCCCAGCCTCGCGAGGCCATAGAGGTAGTCCGCGCTGCCATCGGAGAGCACCTGCGGCAGCGCACGGTTCAGGTCCACCAGGAAGGTGGTGGAGGTTCCATCCTCGCTTTGCGCCAGTTGCGCGCCCAGGCCGTTGTAGGAAAGCGTCTCGGTGGTCGTATCCGAGGCCACCACACGCATCCGACCCGCGCTGTCGTACTGGTACGCGTAGGTCCCATCGTCCAGCAGGTGGCCATTCGCATCGTAGCTATACGCCTGTCCAGCCACGCTCGTCAGGCGGTTGGCGAGGTCATAGCTGTAGTTCATTGTCCCGCTCGCATCGGTTTGCGTAGTGCGATTCCCACGCACGTCATAGGTGTACTCGTAGAAGTTTCCATTACTGGAGGTGACTCCCGTCAGACGGTAGAGCGGGTCATAGGTGTAGCCGAGCGTCGTGGTCAGGTTCCCCTGTGCCTCAATTGCCTCCGTGCGGTTGCCCGCCGGGTCATACTGGTAGGCGAAGCTCGCCAGCGTCGCGCCACCCTGCGCGTGCTGGAGCGAGAGGAGCTGCCCCGCCGCGTCATAGTCGTAGTGGCTCGTCACCCCGTTCGGTCGCTCGATGGTCGCCAGTTGTCCGGCAGTGTCGTAGCCGTACTCGGTGAGCTGCGTGTCCCAGGCGGTGACGTCGGTGAGCCGCCCCCGCGCGTCGTAGTCATACTGCACCGTGCGGCTGCCAGGGTAGATCAGGCTTGTCTGCCGCCCGGCGGCATCGTAGTCGTAGCCTAGCACCTGCCCGAAGGGATCGGTCACACTGCTTAGCTGCCCCAGTGCATCGTAGGTAAAACTGGTGGTGCCGAGCGTGTCAGTCATCGTCACGAGCTGCCCGAGGGCGTCCCGCACGAGTTCGACCGTCTCATCGGGGCGGGTGATACGCACCAGGCTGCCCACGGCGTCGTACTGGTAGCTCATGGCCTGGCCCCGCGCGTCGGTCACCTGCGCGAGCTCGCCGCGCGGGGTGTACTGGTAGTGCTGCGTGTTGGAGAGCGCGTCGGTCACGCTGATGGGACGGTAGAGCGCGTCGTAGGCGATGCGCCGCGCCGTCTGGCCCGCCGGGTCCAGCACCACGCGCAGGTTGCCCGCCGCATCGTACTGGTACGCGGTGCGGACGTTTACCTCGTGGGTCGCCGCGAAGGCGGGGCGATAGTTCTCCACCACCGCCACGAGCCGCCCTGCCGGATCGTACTCGTAGGCGGTGACGATGCCCGCCGGGTCGATGCGGCGCGTCTGCTGCCCGCGCGCGTCGTACTCGAACTGCGTGGTGCGCTCCAGTGCGTCGGTAACGCTCAGCAGTTGCCCGCGTGCATCGTAGCTCGCCCCGAACACCTCGGTGT
>JACCSL010000315.1 GCA_013812995.1 Ardenticatenales bacterium
CGTCATACCCATAGCGCGTAATGACGTCTTCCGCCGCACCACTGGGGGTGCCATCCACGTAGTTCTCGATGACACCCACCAGGCGGCGCAGCGCGTCGTACTCGTAGCGCGTCTGGAGGCCATTTGCATCCGTGAGCACCGTGCGGCTGCCCAGCCCGTCATAGCCGTAGTGCGTCGCGTGGTCCAGCGCGTCCTCGGTCAGGATGAGCCGTCCCAGGTTGTCATAGGCAAAAGTGGTCGTCTCGCCCGCCGGGTTGGTCTGGCTCAGGCGGTTGCCACGCGCGTTGTAGATAAAGGTACTTGCCAGGCCATTGGCATCCGTGATGACCGTGGTGCGCCCCAGCGCGTCATAGACCAGGTGCGTCTCGCCGCCGCGCCCGTCGCGCACCAGGATGCGCTGCCCGAGGGCGTCATAGTCGTAGTCGGTCTCGACGTTGGTATCGTTGTCCCCTACCAGTCCCGTCACGTAGTTGGCGATCTGGCGCGTCAGGCGACCAAGATCGTCGTACTCCGAGCGCGTGGTGCGCCCCTCGGCATCGGTCACGCTCAGGCGGCTACCCAGCACGTCGTAGGTGTAGCTCGTCGTCAGGCCGAGCGCGTTGGTGATGACACTCATCCGGTTCAGCCCATCGTACTCGAAGGTGGTGGTGCGGTCAGCGGCATCTATCACACGCAGGCGATTGCCCAGCTCATCATACTCGGTCTCTGTCACTCCGCCCAGGCTATCGGTCACGACGGTCATGCGCCCCAGCTCGTCGTAGCGGTAGCGCGTGGTGTGCTCGGCGGCGTCCGTCATGGTCAGACGGTTGCCCGTGGCATCATAGGTGTAGGTCGTGGTCTGCAAGAGTGGGTTGGTGAGAACGCGCAGGCGGCGCAGCTCATCGTAGCTCATCTGCATGACGTGGCCCAGAGTGTCGGTGACGCTCAGGCGGTTGCCCACCGCGTCATAGTGGTAGCTCGTCGTCACATCCTCATCGGGGTGTGCCGCATCGTAGACACCATCCTGGTAGCTCTGGGTCACCACCAGCGGGCGGTCCAGGGCATCGTAGGTGGTACGGGTCTCAATACCCATCACATCCGTTTCACGCAGCTGGTTGCCTGCCGCGTCATAGCGGTAGCTCGTCTCCCCCGCTAGCGCATCGCGCACGAGAATCAGGCGACCCACCTGGTCATAGACAAACTCAGTCGTCTCGTCTACCCCATTGGTCTCGCTCAGGCGGTTGCCCAGCGCGTCGTAGGTGTAGCGGGTGGTATGGGTGAGGGCATCGGTGACTATGAGTGTGCGCCCCACGGCGTCATAGCCGTAGCGGGTCTCAGCCCCCAGCGCGTCACGCACCAGCGTGCGCTGCCCGAGAGCATCGTACTCGTACTCGGTCGTGACGTTGGTATCGCTGTCACTTCCCGCGCCCTCAACATAGTTGGCAATCTGGCGCGTCAGCCGCCCCAGCCTGTCGTACTCCGAGCGCGCCACGCGCCCCTTGGCATCGGTCACGGTCAGGCGGTGGCCTGCCGCATCATAGGTATAGCGCGTGGGGTGGCCGAGGGCATCCGTCATAACCACCATGCGATTCAGGCTGTCATACTCGTAATAGGTCGTGCGGTCTGCCGCGTTCGTGACCGTGAGGCGATTGCCGGCCTGGTCGAAGGTGGTGCGCGTGACCCCCCCCAGGCTGTCGGTCACCACGTCCATCCGGCCCAGATCATCATAGCCGTAGTGGGTGGTGTGATGCGCCTCATTGGTCATCGTGCGGCGGTGGCCCGCTGCATCATAGGTGTAGGTGACGGTATGCGAGAGCGCGTTGGTCATCGTGATGACGCGGTTCAGCTCGTCATAGTCCAGGCGCGTGACCCGGCCCAGCGGGTTGGTCAGGGTGAGGCGGTTGCCGACCTCATCATAGGTGTAGCTGGTGATGAGATCCTGGTCCGGGTGCAGCGGGTCATACGTGCCATCCTGGTAGTTCTGGATGGTGCGTTCCACCCGATACCCCTCGTCGTACTCGGTGCGCGTGGCATGGCCCAGCGTGTCGGTCACGACCACGCGGTTGCCATTCTCCTCATAGCCGAAGCTCGTGATGAGGTCCTGGTCCGGGTGCAGCGGGTCATAGACGCCATCGTGGTAGTTCTGGATGGTGCGCGCGGTCTGGCCGCGCTCGTCGTACGCGGTGCGCGTGGCATGGCCCAGGGTGTCGGTCACGACCACGGGGCGACCCACATCGTCATAGCCGTAGCGGGTCACCAGGTTGTACTCATTCAGGTGATTTTGCGCTGTGCCCGGTAGTTCGTTTTCCACGGTACTTACGAGGTAGCCTGCCTCATCGTACTCCTGGCGCGTGACGCGTCCCAGGGTATCGGTCATGGCGACCTGGCGGCCCACCTCATCATACTCGTAGCTCGTCAGCAGGTTGGCATCCGCCAGGGAGGCGCTCCCCGGATCCGTCCTGAGATTGCGCGTGACGCTGAGCAGGTTGCCTGCCGGATCGTAGTCGTGCAGGGTAACACGCTCCAGGGGATCGGTGGCGGTATGCGGTCGCCCCAGGGGATCGTAGGTGAACGCCGTCACTGCCCCGGTGGCATCCGTGATGACCGTCTGCTGCCCAAGGGCATTATATTTATAGTGGGTGGTCTCGCCTGTCTCATCGGTCTGGCTGGTCACCTGCCCATCGGGGTTGTAGGTGTAGGTGAGCGTGCCGCCGAGCGTATCGGTGATGCGCGTCGGGTTGTTCTGCGCGTCATGCTGGTAGGACGTGGTATAGCCACGCGCATTGGTGAGGGTGGCCGGGTTCTGGCGCGCATCGTAGGTAAAGGTGGTGCGGTGGCCCAGGGTGTCGGTGATGGCAGTCAGCAACCCCATTGGGGTGCGCGCCATCTCGGTAGACTCCAGGTTGCTATCGGTGTGACGGGTGCGGTTATAGGACCCGTCTAACCCGTAGCCCGTGGTATGGCCCCGCGCGTCGATCTGCCCGACCAGGGTGCCCTCGTAGTTATACACATCGGTAATCACCGTGCCGGTTTCGGTCACCACGCGCAGCCCCTGCGGGAGGTAGGTCAGCTCCAACAGACTCCGCCCCGCGCCATCTTCCTGGCGGACGACCTGGCTCTGGCCGTTATAGGTGGTCAGTTCCAGAAGCTTACCGGTGGGACTCCGGTGCTCCGCCAGCAGGTGCGTGCCGGTGTAGACATAGGCCGAGGTACGGCCGTGCACATCGGTCACGCTGGTCAGATCACCGCTGGTGTACCCGTAGGCTACGCCGCGCGTACTCTGGTCGGTGACGGACGTGAGGTGATCGCCGGTATAGCTGAGATCTAGCCAGCGCGTGCCGGTGGGATCGGTCACCCGCGTCAGTTGCCCCCCGTCGTAGGTGAACAGGGTGCGATTGCCCTGCGGGTCCTGGAAACTCTGCACCTGCCCCTGCGCATCGAAGAGGTAGATGGCCTGGTTGACCGTCGTTAGCGTATAGACGAGGCTGCCCGCGATCTCGCCTTCCTGAAGCGTGGCCCGCACACCAGGTTGCGGCTGGAAGCCCCCATTGCGCGGCAGGGTGAAGCGCAGGCGCGACCCGTTGGGGGCCTGGAAGATCACCTTGCCCGTCTCCCCGCCCGGCTCGCCCGCGAAGATGAGGTTCACATCGTAGTTGTGCGTCCAGCCATGCCCCAGCGGTTTTGCATAATGGACCACCGCGCCTGTGGCGAGACTGTTGTAGCTACGCCTGAACTCCAGCGCGCCGCCGATGGTGCGCACGGCGAGGTCGGTATGGCGATAGTGATAATTGCCCGTGTAAGTGTTGACGCGCTGGCGGGCGTAGTGCTGGAACTCGCGCGGGTCACACTCGCAGTTGCCCTCGGTCGAGAAGGTCTGGTCCGGCGGCACGGCGGGCAGGTCGCACCCCTCGCCCTCGGGCCGCACAAAGTAGGTGTTGATCTCGCTAATCAGCGGCTTGAGCGGGCGCGCGTAGTAGTTGGCATTGCGGTACTCGGAGCTAAAGGAGAGGAACTCGCCGGGCATGGTAGCACTAATATGCCAGGTGGCCTGGACGACCTCGCCCGGTGGAATGTTGCCCAGGTGCAGGCTGAGGTCTGCGCCCTGCGAGACACCATTGATATAGCTCTCGACGATGGTGAAGCTGAGCGGGAGTCCCGCCTGGTTATTAAGCAGCCGAGGGTGCGCGGAATCCAGGCGCAGATTGCGCGCCGTGCCCAGTCCCTCGTTGCGAATATAGGCACTCAGGTAGAAGGAGGAGCAGCGCGTGCCGGGGGAGGGCATCTCATAGTCGATACGGAGACTCGGGGCCGGGTAGATCGTGATGGGTTCGGGTACCGTGCGCCTGGTGTGCGGCTGGCCGTCCAGGGTATAGTGGATGACGGCCTGCACGGTAAAGTCGCGTCCATCCGGCTCAAAGACGTCCAGGCCCGCGGGGATGATTTGCCAGCTCAGCCCCATCTTGCTCATGGGAGCCAGGGGCCACTCGATG
>JACCSL010000317.1 GCA_013812995.1 Ardenticatenales bacterium
GGTTTGGGGAGGGGGGTCTCACCCGGTTCGACCCGAGCACGGAGCACTTTACCCAGCACCATCGCCACGACCCCACGCCACACCCGCCAGGCACTCAGCATCGCCCTCTCCGTGGCCCACAACGTCGATTTCGTCAGCCAGCGGTCGCCGGGCTACGGCGTCTTTCGAAATGTAATCCTCCAGAAAAGGAACCCTCTCTTGACCACCTCTCCCTCTCGTGACGTGCTGCGCCCCCTCGTCTGGGGCGCGATGCTTATCGCAAGCCAGCTTCCTATCATTCTTTTCCGCCTCTCTACCGGGGCCGATGCCGCGCCCGCGTGGCTCATCTGGGCGCGTGTGGCGGTGCTGGGCTTGCTGCTGGCTCTCACCTTCGTCCTGCCGCGCGTGCGTGACCTGCGCGGCTATCTGCTGGCGCTCATCGCGTTCCTGGTGGGCTGGGAGGTCATCACGCCCGCTATCCTGCATCATCCGGCGGTGGAGCGTTATTCAGAGGAGGCGTCCATCGGCGCGCGGATTCTGCTCACACGGACGGTCCCAGTTGTGGGGGTGGCACTGATGGCGCTGACGCTGTGGGGCAGCGGGATCACGCGCCGCGATCTCTTCCTGGTGCGCGGCGATGTGTCAGCCCCCGCTCGGGCCACGCCCCTGCTCGGCATTCGCGAGGGAAGCTCCTGGATGCAGGTGGGAATGACCTTCCTGCTAATTTTGAGTTCCGTGCTGGCCCTCTTTTTCGCGCTCACGCTGCGCCCCTCGCTCACCGCGCTGCCGACCTTGTTGCTCGCCCTGCCCGGCATCTTACTTGCCTCCGCCATCAACTCCGCCAATGAAGAGTTTCAGTTCCGCTCCATCTTCTTTGCGCGGCTGATTCCCGTGCTCGGGGCGCAGGAAACGCTATGGCTGACCGCTGTGCTCTTCGGCCTGGGTCATTTCTACGGGCAACCGTCGGGGGCCGTGGGCGTGCTGCTGACGGGCTTCGCGGGCTGGTTCTGGGGAAAGAGCATGTTGGAGACGCGCGGTTTCTTTTGGGCATGGTTCATCCACATGGTCCAGGATGTGATCATTCTCTCCTTCCTGGTGCTCGCCGTCACGAGCCGGGCATGATTCACCAAGAAGAGCGCCTTGAACGTGCAAATGTTAGCCTTGAGGGTCTGTCTGTGGGAGATGCTTTTGGCGAAACATTCTTCACCCATCCTGATGTGGTCGAAGGTCTCATCGCCGAGCGAGCCTTGGGACGACTTCCCTGGCGTTTTACGGACGACACCATGATGGCGATGTCTGTGTTGTCGATCCTGCGCCAGCACGGCCACATCCAACAGGATGCGCTCGCCCGCAGCTTCGCCGAGAGATATGATTTGGAGCGTGGATATGGACCTGCCATGCACCGTCTATTACGCGAAATTCGAGAAGGCACAGAGTGGCAAGAACTCTCTTCCGCGCTTTTTGAGGGGCAAGGCTCTTATGGCAATGGATCCGCCATGCGTGTCGCGCCACTCGGCGCATTTTTCGCCGACGATTTGAAGCGTGTTGGGACGGAGGCCGAACTTTCCTCGGTGGTGACGCATACCCACCCGGAGGCGATAGCCGGAACGATTGCCGTTGCCATTGCCGCCGCCTATGCCTGGCAGCTGCGTGGGCAACCCATGCACCCGACGCGCTCCGAGTTTCTCGACCTCGTGCTGCCCTGGCTTCCCGAGAGCGAGGTGCGCAGCAAGATTCGCAAGGCGCGCGATATGCAGGACAATGCCTCCGTAGCCTTTGCCGTGTCCGTACTGGGAAATGGCTTGGGGGTCTCCGCGCAAGATACGGTGCCCTTCGCGCTGTGGTGCGCGGGCAGTCACCTCGCTAACTACGAAGAAGCACTGTGGTTGACGGTGAGCGCGCTGGGCGACCGCGACACGACCTGTGCGATTGTGGGTGGAATTGTGGCCTGTTCGACGGGGGTGGACGCCATTCCTCCTGAATGGGTGCACTCTCGTGAGCCATTGCCCACCTGGTCTTTCGAGGAAATTGCGTTGTAGAATCCTGGTCGGGCGACAGCATTCGCTTGTAATAATGTACAACCCGGCACGACACGGCGGCGAATGCTTCGCCCGGTCGTGGCAATGGGGGTCAATGGAAATTCAGGAGCCCAGCATGTCCCTATACTTCGATGAAGAGCAGCAGATGTTCCGCGAGATGGTGCGCCGCTTCGTGGCGGCGGAGGTTACGCCCTATGTGGACGAGTGGGAGGCGTCGAGCATCCTGTGACTGAATTAGTCACCGGGCTGGACCTCGTCGAGTGGCAGATTCGCGTGGCGGAGGGGGAGACGCTGCCGTTCGCGCAGGAGGAAATTCATCTGCGCGGTCACGCGGTGGAGGCGCGCCTCTACGCCGAGAACCCGGCGAGCGACTTTCTGCCAATCACCGGGCAGATTTTGCTCTGGCACGCCCCCGTGAGTGAGGGCATCCGCGTGGACAGCGGCATCCAGAGTGGGGATTACTACGACCGGCGGGGAGCATCTTTTCTCTGACAAACGTGCCGCGCCGCGCGCCCCCGCCGCGCGCGCCGATGCAGGCGGCTCCCTGCGCGCCCCGATGCCGGGAACCATCGTTGAGGCCGATGCCCTTCTGCTAAAAATTGCGGAGGCTGAATGAGCACGGAAGCCCCCTGCCGAAGGAGGCAGAGCCTCATTATGTTCAGTTCCGCGCTGACTATAGGAGTCATCCGGTCGATATTCCAGTCGTACCATCTCCCCCAACACCGTGAGGCAAAAGTCCCATGCGAGAGGCAAATCGCCACCTCCTGACCCTGGCCGAACAACTGACCGCGTCCTACAAGTCCATTCCCTCGCTCCGTGCGCTCCTGCTCACCGGGTCGGTGGCCGAGGGGGAGGCCGATTTTTACTCCGATATCGACCTGATTCTGTACTACGAGGCGCTGCCCACGGAGGAGGCGCTGGAGCGGCTCCGGGTGCAAAATGGGGGCTCCGCGCGGCTCTGGATGCTCGGGGAGCGGGCGGAGGGTTCCGTCATGGAATCCTATCAGGTGCGCGGGGTGGAATGTCAGTTGACACACTCTACTGTGGCGCGCTGGGAAGAGAACATGGCCAGCATCCTTGAACAGTTCACCGTCGATACGCCGCTGCACAAGGCGCTCGCCGGGCTGCTGGCGGGTCGCGCCCTCTACGGGGACGACCTCATTCATCGCTGGCAGGCACAGGTGAAAAATTACCCGCCCGCGCTGGCGCAGGCGATGGTCCGCCACTATCTTAACTTTGTCCCCCTGTGGGCGCTCACGGGCCGCCTCGGTCCCAGAGACAGCGAGCTCTTGCAGCGCCAGATGGTGGTCGAGAACGTCCAGCATCTTCTGGGCGTGCTTGCAGGTCTGAACCATCTCTACTACAGCACCTTCCAGTTCAAGCGGATGCACCGCTTTATTGCCCAGATGCACCTCACGCCTCGCAACCTCGCCGCCAGGCTGGACGATGTGCTGGGATCGGAGCCACTACACGCGGCCCCGGTTCTGAAAAGCTTGATCCAGGACACGGTGGCACTGATGGAACAGCAGATCCCCGAGATAGATACCAGCCAGGTGCGGGCGCAGCTAGAGCGGGAGGCCGCGCCCTGGGGGCCACGCCGATGAACATCACGAGCCAGGAATTCGGCGTCCCCGGCGAGCGGGATGAAGAGGGTTTCTTTGGATACCATCCCATCGGGCAGCAGCACATTTTTGTGGGGGAGGAAGGATTTCTACTGGGGCTCCATCTGAACGCCACGCCCCAGGCGCTTCTCTTCTACGCAGGTCGCGTGCAGGGCACTGACCTTCTGCGGCTGACGAACCCCGAAGCGCATCCATTCATTCAGGAAGCCGCGCGCGCCGCCTACCGTCTGCCCGAGATCGAGCAGCTCTCTATCATTGGCTCCATCTCTATTCTCCCCGCTAATTCCTAGGAGACCCCCCGTGAAACATTCTTTTGTCCTGCTGCTCGCCCTGCTGCTTATCGCCTGTGAGCCTGCGCCGCCGAGCGCGCCCGCAGGGCCAACGGTACCCCCAACGACCCCAACGCCGCTGATGTTGCCCATTGGCAATGTTGATCTGGCGCGGCTGCCTCTGGGCGATGATCGCCTGTCGAGCGCGCCGACTGTGGGGCAACTCTGGCCCTGCCGCATCGACCCAAACGCGGGCGGCGCGTTCACGGATGGCCCGTGGATCAACGCCGATGGCACCTATGATTTCCTCGGCAAGGCCACCGTGGATGGCGCGGTCTCCTGGTCGCCGCAGTTCGAGGTGACGCTGCAAGGAGAGACGCGGATGATTGCCACCAACAATCTACCCCCGCACACGACCGGCACCTACCCCATCTCCTCGTCGGATGATGCCTATCAGACGGACCGCAACCCGAACACTATCAGCGAGCAGGAGATGCGCATCGAATTGCCCGCGACCCCCACCCTGGCCGCGCAGCCATCCTGCGTGCCCGGAGCCATCGGCGTCCTGCTGACGGGCGCGGTGCTCTTCAATGCCCTGGATGCGCCGGGCCGCGATGCCGTCGCGCACGAGACGCAGGATGGCTGCCAGGGTCACCCGCAGCGAAGCGGCGTCTATCACTACCACAGCGTGACCACCTGCCTCCCGGACGCCCCCGCGAGCGGCGAGCATTCCCCCCTCATGGGCTACCTGCTGGATGGCTTTGGCATCTACGGACGCCAGGGCGAAGAGGGGGCAGTGCTCACCAGCGCCGACCTCGACGAGTGCCACGGGCACACCCACGCGATTGCGTGGGATGGGCAGACGGTGGAGATGTACCATTACCACGCGACATGGGATTTCCCCTACACGGCGGGCTGTATGCGCGGCACGGTCAACATGCAGGACATGATGACTATCAGCGGGGGCCATAACTTCCTTGAATGAACCCGACGCCGCATCCCAGCGCAACGCTGCAAAGCGCCGCGTAAGATCAAGGCAGGACAGAGCGATCCCGCAGCCCTGGTTATAAAAAGGCAAACCAAGGAACAGCGCAAATGGCTCCTCCTCCCAGTAGATGCCCACACCATCCCCGCCGTTGATCTCGCCTTCGACAGTTGTGAGTTCTTCAAGGGAGTCATTGAGGGTATAGATGTGCAGGCGGTGCCAGAACCGGTCGGGCTCCTGCGGGATGGTAAGCAATAGCAATTCATCTATGCCATCCCCTGTCACATCGGCCCAGGCCAGCCGCGTAAAGTTCGCGGAGCAGGAAAACTCCGTGCGCCCAAGCAGCGTAAACTGCCCTGCCTCATGGCGATGGGCGATGAGATAACAGGTCGGATACTTGGGAATGTGCGACACAATTGCTACAACGGAGCCCAGTTCGTCCAGTGCTCCGTTGCTGGAAGTGATAAGGGTTCGGCTTTCTTCAGAGGTCGTTCCCCAGAGCGTATCTCGTGCCTTATCCAATCCGTTCTCGTCTACTGAGCCGTCGGGGCGCGTGAAAGAATCCCTCATCATCGTGTAGATTGTCCAGCCTGTATCGTCGCTGTAATCCACCTCGCCTGTAATCGTTGTTTTGGGAAGACGCTGCTCCCGCGCGATGAGCGCGTAGTGCTCCCCATCCCACTGATAGGTTTCTACCAAATCAGGGCCGACAATGCGCTCGGCAGTGTCTCGCAAGGTAGGAGGTGTTACACTGTTATCAAGAGAGGGAATTGTGACTGAAAACTCTTGTCTCGTGAGGCGGATTGTATCCTGAGACAGTTCTTCGAGCGTGCCAATGTTGTAAACCTTGGTCTGCCCTGCTCCTCCAAACCAACTATCCTCGAACAACTCAGCAGACCAGATTTCCCAGCACCTACCTGCCTTGCAACGGACCCAGAACTGATCCCAGGACAAAATGTTGACCGGGGTGCCGTGGTTATGCACAACGAAATTCACCTCAATTCGATCATCCCGAATCGTGTATCGAACTTCTACTGCATCCCCACCTGACCACTTGTAGAATAGTTCCTCCCATCCAGTAGGCTTGTAGCCCAGGATGGCAAAGAAATCGCGAATGTCGATACCATTTCCTCCATAGCCGAAAATGATCTCCTCCTGTCCATCCCCATCCAGATCAACCTTCTCGTAAATATCGGGGCTGAACTCGTCGAGGGCGTCAAGGTCCATATGCCAATCCGGATGATTGTTGGCGATGAGCAGCAACAAAAGCTCTTTGGGCGTTGGATTTACCTCAGTGAGAATCGGCGGGAGGAGCGTGGAGGTCGGCAGCGGCGTCGGCGTGGCGTAGCGCGTGGCGGTTCGCGTTGGGGCTCGCGTGGTGGTGGCGCTGGGGGGGCGGGTGATCGTAATCGTCCGACATTCCGCACATGGGATGGGTGAATTTGGAATAAAGTAAAAGTTCAGCCAAGCTGCTTGCCAAACAGAGGGAGGCGAGATGAGCACGAACTATCAAAGTGAGGTGCTGGACCACCTGGGGTTG
>JACCSL010000320.1 GCA_013812995.1 Ardenticatenales bacterium
CCACGCGCCAGGTAGCGGACACCTTCCCCGATGCCACCTGCTATGTGGGCGAGCCCTTCAACGACGCGGCGCAAAAGATGGGGCGGCAGCAGGCGCAGCAGGTAAGTCAGAGCTGCAATGCGCGGATTATCTTTCTGCTGTCCTACAAACTGGCGGGCGCAGACGTGATACCAGAACCCTACACCTCGCAAACGTGCCCCGTATGCGGGAATAGAAGCAAGCAGCGGCGCGTGTATCACTGCCATGTGTGCGGTCCGCACGCCGCACGGGATGTGGTGGGTTGCACCAACATCCTCGCCCTTGGACAAACGGGCGAACTGCTTGCAGGCCGGAGCGTGCCGAACGCTGTGCATTTCACGCACCCTTCCAAGTATCCTGGGAAAGTCCCAGGTAGTTCCGGCGGACACCCGGCACGTAGCTCGCAGCTAACCCTGCGAGAAGCCCGCGACTTCTAGTCGTGGGAGTGTCACCCACTGGTATAGCCCCCTAGCAAGTGGGGGGAGATGTCAGTAGAATACGGGTACGCTCTACTTCTACCCCACACATAGCCCATGAGCGCACTATCATTGGAACCAGTAGAGGCAGAAGCGACCCTAATACCCTCAGCGCCGAGGACATTCATTGTTATTGGCCTACACGAGGAGTTTATAGACGGTTCGACAGCCGACGGGATGTATTCTCCCCCCCAAAGAGAGTCAGGTCCCCAGACTGAACCCCCTCTATAAATCCTCTCTTGACATCAAGAGGAGGATTCTATGTCCGCACGTACCTATCCCACATTTACGGAGTCAGAGCGCGCCGAGCTACGCGCCCGCCAGGCAGAGATCAATGAGTATCTCTATGATGCCAACGCTGTTATTGAGGTGGCATCGGTCCTGGAGTACAAATTCCCGCGCCAGATGAGCACCCTTTGGGACCTCGCCAACTCAGACCGTGAGGGACTGCGCCGAATGCTCGTCGTCCTGCACCACCACAGCAACCCCAACCGCGTCTGGATGGGTGGCTCGAATTAATCACCGTCCAAGTCTTTTGTAGAGACCTCAGCCTCCTGGGTGCCGCGCTCCGCCCACGTCGCGGGGGTCTCT
Organism: Ardenticatenales bacterium; assembly: GCA_013812995.1. Classification (GTDB taxonomy): domain Bacteria; phylum Chloroflexota; class Anaerolineae; order Ardenticatenales; family Ardenticatenaceae; genus JACCSL01. Next base: position 1,086 of record JACCSL010000320.1, read on the forward strand.
TTGTTATCTCTTACCCGCTCGCTCGTCGTGACAGCAGCACACTCATCGGCCCGCAGCGCCATGCAGTGGACCCCCTGCACGACCCCCTCTTTGGGTGGAACCTCGTCCGCCCGGAAGCGAATCAGCTTCCCAAGGCGCGAGATGATGAAAATATCGTCCCGCTCCCCCACGGTGACAGCCCCCACCACCTCCTCGGCACTGATAGCACTCTTTCCACCTGCGCCCGGCGCTTTGTTCGCGCTGAAACCGGACATGAGGCGAATCGTTCCTCTCCCGTCCGCGCCCAGCAGAAAGACCCCGCTCTCCGGGCGCACCGCTGTGACAGCGGCAATCGCTTCGCCCTCGCCCAGACGAATGCCAAGGCCGCTCTTCGCGGGCACCTCGCGCTCGGCAAAGCGAATGGCGCGGCCCTGGCGCGTGGCAATGAAGAGGTCGGCATCCCCCGGCGTCCAGCAGGCGGCGGCGGGCAACCCCAACTCCGTCACCGTGTAGAGGAGCGTACCGGGAGCCATTCCCTCGCGCACGGCAGTATGGTGCAGGCGGCGCACCTGCCCGCTGCGGGTCACCACTGCCAGATAGCCGCTGCGCTGGTGCGGCAATGCCAGCAGCAGCTTTTCGCCCCGGTCGAAGGGAAGATGCTCCAGCAGGAAGATGCCCTTACTGCGAACTAGGGATTCCGGTAGCTCGCGCAGGGGGAGCAAAAAGACCCGTGCGAAGTTGCTGATGAGGAGCAGGGACTCGCTCTCGTCTGCCGCCACCAGGAAAGCGGGTGCTTCCTCCTCGGGCATCTCAAGGTCAAAGACGCCCATGCCACCCCGGCGCTGCCGCTGGTAGAGGTGGCGAGGTGTGCGCTTGGCTGTGCCCTTTGCGCTGATGGTGACAATGTTGATCGTCGTTGGTGGCTCGTCGGCCTCCAACGGGCTAACGCTGCTCTTCCCCCTGGACTCCCCAGCGCGCAGCTGTTCCAGCTCAGCCTCCAGGGCCTCGATGTAGGCGCGTATCTCGGCGGGCAGGGTGCTCAACTCAGGACGCTCAATCTCCATTGACTCCTCTCCTCCATTATATCAAACAGGCCGCCCGCGCGGGGGCGCGAACGGCCTGTGGATGATCTGATGGAACGGTACGTCAGCTCAGGACATGCGCCAGGTCGGCGGCGGTGTACGGCTTGAGCATCACGTCCTTGACCCCCGCCTGGAGGTACGAGGTGATGCGCTCGACGTTCATCGCCGGGGTGATGATCTTGGTGCGCTCGATGGCTCCCACCGATTCCAGTGCTGCCAGTACATCGGCGAGCGGGGTGGTTTTCAGCGCCTCGTCCACGAGGATGATGTCGGCCTTCGCTGCCCCATCCATCGTGGTGTCGCGGGTGACCTGCTTCCCGGCCTCAGTCAGCGTGCTCTCGGCGAAGCTCGCCCACTTGTCATTGTCGTCGATTAGCAGGATGTTCTCGGGCACGCCGCCCCAGTTGGCCTCCTGCGCCTTGCCCTGGGGCATCGCGGGGAAGAGAATCGACATGGTGGTTCCCTGCCCCTTCGTACTCTCCAGCGTGATGCGCCCATCGGTCTGAGCGATGATGTGTAGGGTGGCGGGCAGCCCCAGCCCGTTGTGCGACGGTCCCTTGGTCGTGATGAAGGCGGCCCAGACCTTATTCAGCATCTCCTCCTCAATCCCCTCGCCATCATCCGAGATACGCATCTCAATGAAGCCGCGCTCCTCCGACGGTGCAATCGAGACCACGACCTGGGTGGCCTTTGCCTCCAGCGCGTTGCGGAGCAGGTTGCGGAAGGCGCGCGCGAGCTGCGTGGTATCTGCCAGAATCATCGGGTTCTCGGCAGTCACGTTGATGGTGAGGCGATCCTCGGGAAGCTGGCTGTGGAAGGCGGCGGAGCGCAGCACATCCTCCAGCATGGCGGGGCGTGGCTGCTGCTCACGGGCCGGGCCAATGAGGTTCTCCTTGACCTGCACGATCAGGCGGGCGCTCTCGTCGATCAGGTCCAGATCATCGCGCCAGGATTCCAGATCGATGGTGTTCGTCGTGAGGTCGGTCTGCATTCGCGCGATGGTGGTCGTGATGGGCAGCGCCTTGTTGCCAATCCAGTGGATGGCCTGCGTTGTGGAGGCGGTGAGCGCCTCGTAGGTCTTCGTGCGCAGCAGCTCGGCGTGGGTTCGCTCTAGCTCCTGGAGCAGATAGGCATTGTTGATGGCAACTCCCAGATGATCGGCCATCGTCTGGAGGGTTACAATGTCATCCTCGCTAAAGGCCCGCTCCTCGATGCTCTGCACGGTGACCGCACCCAGCACCGTGTCGCCCACGGCCAGCGGCAGCGCCATCTCGGAGCGGGTGTGGGGCAGGTGCGGATTCTTGAAGTGTACCTTCTCCTCGCCCACATCCAGCGCGATGCGCGCCTCGCGACGGCCCGTGGCCGCGCCAATCATCGAGTTTCCTGACACCTCTAGTCGGTGGCCGGCCTCGATCATGGCCCGTCCGGCCTCGCCACGCCCGGCGCGCAGCACCGCCCAATGCCCGGTCTCATCCACGAGGAAGACACCCGCATAGTAGAAGCCATAGGCATCGCAGATGATGTCCACGGCCTTGTTGAGTAGCTCGCTGAGGTCGAGGATGGCAGCCGCACGCCGCCCCACCTCGTTCGCCGCGTGGAGCAGCCGCGCGCGCCGCTCGGCCTGCCGCAGGAGCATCTGGTTTTCGCGGTAGAGCCGCGAGTTCTTGATAGCAATCGCGAGCTGGTCCGCCATGCTCTGGAGGGTCTCGATGTCCTCCTGGGTAAACGCGGCCTCCTCGGTGCTCTGCACGGTGAGCGCGCCGATGATCTCATTGCCCACCATGAGGGGCAGTGCCATCTCGGAGCGGGTCTGCGGCAGGTACGGGTTGCGGAAAAACACCGCCTCCTCACCGACATCGAGCGCGATGCGCGCCTCGCCGCGCCCGGTCGCCGCGCCGATCATTGAGTTACCGCCCACCGCCAGCTTGTGGCCCTGGGCAATCATGGAGGCCCCTGCCATGCCACGCCCGGCGCGCAGCACCGCCCAGTGCCCCGTCTCGTCAAGCAGGAAGACACCCGCGTAGTAGAAGCCAAACTCGTCACAGATGATATCGACCGTGCGCCGCAGCAGTCGGTCGGGGTCCAGGATAGAGGAGACACTCTTGGCAACACGGGCACCCGCGTGCAGGAGGGTCGCGCGTCGTTCAGCAGAAGCGACTTTGGGGGATTGCATGAAAAACCACTCCTTCTACATTGAATGGATGGGGGAGAATCAAGACTCCGGGGTTGAGGTGGAAAGGACTTTCTCTATCATTTCCAGCAGGCTCTGCTCGCGGCCCTTCACGCAGTAGTTGCGTGCGCCCCGGGTGACAGCCTCGCGGGCCTTGTTGACCTCGTCGTAGGCGCTGAGGACCACCACGGGGAGATCCGGGCGAACCTCCAGGAGGCGGCTAAGCAGTTCCAGCCCGGCCCCGGACGCCTCGCGGCCCTCGAAGTTGGGCATATTGAGGTCAAGCAGCGCCATATCGAAGGGGCGCTCGGACTCCTGGGCTACCTCGAAGAGTTCCAGGCCAGCGGTGCAGTTGTCCCCCGTCTCCACATCGTAACCGGCGCGCAGCAGGGTCTTCTGCATGCTGCGCAGGATGAGCGGCTCATCATCGACGATCAGTATCTTTGCCTTTGTGTCCATAATCAACTGGCTCCCTCTGTGATGTAACGGCACTCAAAAATGTGGTGGAGAGGGGCAGAACGAAGCACTACCCGCTCGCGATAGGCAGTGTCACGCTGAAGGTGGTTCCCTTCCCCACCTGGCTCTCCACGCTGACAATCCCCTCCGATTGGTTCACGATCTCCATGCAGGCAGAAAGGCCCAATCCGGTCCCGCCCCGTCCACCCTTCGTGGTATAGAAGGAGACCCATATCTTGTCCAGAAGTTCCGGTGGAATTCCTGGCCCATTGTCCTCGACCTGGATGAGCACCGAGTTGGGCTCGTCGTTGGAAATCTGTCCCCGCACCGCGATGCGTGGCTGCGGGTGACCTTGGAGCGCCTCCCAGGCGTTCTTCACGAGGTTGTTGAAGACCTGGCCCAACTGACGCTCATCGCCACGGATGGACGGCAACTCAGGATCGACCTGGAACTGGACCACACCGGCGGGCAGGCCCATGCCCTGAACCGTTTGACGGAGCAGGCGCGGCAGAGAAATCAGGGTAATGTGTTGCAGGCGCGCCGGGCCAATCAAATCTTCTTTGATATTCAGGATGGTGGTAGCGCTCTCCTCAATGATCTGCAAATCTTCGAGGATCGATTCCAACCCACCCAGGAACTGGAGTTGTCTGGTATCGTACGTCGCCAACTCCGCCGCAATGGCTTCGAGGTCGATCTCCTGATCGGCGGCGGTCCCGAAGGAGTTCTCCAGTACTGGCCAGAGGGGATGTTGCTGACGGGTGTCGGGCGGCTCCTCCAGCAGCACACGCGAGACGGCGAGAAGCTGGGTCAAATCCTCGCGCACGCGGCGTGCGGCGCTAGGAATCGGGGCGGCCTTGTTGCCCACCCAGTGAATCGCCTCGCCCGTGGCCGTGGCAATCGCCTCGAAGGTTTTGGTGCGCAGTAGTTCCCGGTTGGCAGCCCCGAGGTCGCGGAGCAGTTGGGCGTTGTTGAAGGCAATGGCAACCTGGTCGGCCAGCGCCTGGAGCGCGGTGATGTCATCATCGCTGAAGGCGTTGATCTGCTCGCTCTGCACCGACAGGGCACCGAGCACGGTGTCCTTCACCAGGAGGGGCATCGCCATCTCGGAGCGGGTGCGCGGCAGGTGCGGGTTCTTGAAGTGTACTTTCTCCTCGCCCACATCCAGCGCGATGCGCGCCCGCCGCTCGCCAATCGCGGTCCCGATCATCGAGTTGCCGCCGACGGCCAGTTTGTGTCCCGCCTCGATCATCGCGCGCCCGGCCTCGCCGCGCCCGGCGCGCAGCACCGCCCACTCCCCGGAGGGGTCGAGCAGGAAAATCGCCGCGTAGTAAAAGCTGTACTCCTCGCAGATAATATTCACGGTGGCGCGGAGCAGCTCATCCAGGTCTAAGATGGAAGTGATGCTCTGCCCAACACGGGCAGCGGCCTCCAGGAGGCGCTGGCGGCGCTGGAGCACCGACACCAGCCGCTTGTTCTGCTCGTTGAGCAGCGCGTTGTCCTGCGCCACCTTGCTCAGCTCGCGCACCTTCTCCTCCAGGCGAGCCACCAGTTCAGCCTGGTAGGCTTTCCCTACCTCGGCAGCATTCGAGAGGGCCTCGCGCTTGCCATTGAGAAAGGCCGAGATTTGATCCGAGAAGGTATCAATGTCCAGCGGCTTGGTGATGTAGCCGACGCAGCCCGCCGCCAATGCCCGCTCTCGTGCGCCAGGCGTCGCGTCGGCGGAAAAAGCCACCAGGGGGGTGCGGGGCAGCAAGCTTTTGAGCCGGGTCGCTACCTCGCGCCCGCTCATGTGAGGCATATTGATATCCAGAAGAATCAGATCCGGTCTCGTTTTGACCGCCAGTTCAATACCTTTGAGAGGGTCTGCGGCGACCAATACCTCGTAGTCGAAGGAGAGGATACGGACCACCAATTCACGAGCATCTGGTGTATCATCCATATAAAGGATTTTTGGAAGCGTACTCTGGTCCATCAAACCCCGGCGATCTAGTTCTATGCTGTTGAAGCTCAAAGAGAATCCGGCGGATCTCGTTTCAACAAGCATCCTTGACGCCCAAACGTTAAAGGAGGACGGCTGTTCCTGCAACTATTCCCCGCGCGCCGCCCAAACATTTTCCACCTCTCAGTATAGAAAGGTTGCAGTGGCGCTGTCAATTGGCCTGTACTATTTTAGCAGGGCTTCTCAAAAGTCGGACCCGACCTGTGGAGGGAGGCCCTCTCCCCGGCTTTCAGCCGCCCCTCTCCCGATTTCGGGAGAGGGGCCACGGAGCGAAGCGACGTGGGGGAGAGG
>JACCSL010000322.1 GCA_013812995.1 Ardenticatenales bacterium
GGTCAAAGGCCCGCGTGAGTTGCAGGAGCGCGCTGGCAACCCCCTCCGGAAACTCGCGCTCCGGTCCCATGAGCACGCTACGCGCCTGCTGCACCAGCTCCAGCGTTGGCTGCTCGATGGATTGCCCGGTGCGCCAGGCATGGTCATACCCTGCCTCCGCGTCGATGGTCCTGGCGTCGGGCAGCACGGCGCGCAGCCCCCGCACCGCCAGCGGTACCACCTCGCGCCCGATGTCATCCCCGGCTATGACGACCAACTCTCGTTCCAAGCGGCTCCCCCGTAATGCGTAAAACGTAAAACGTAATGCGTAAATGTGACGTGCCGTTATTACGTTTCTGGTTCTGTTGGAATTTGTGGTGGAGTCATGGCTTTGCGTGGAGGCCCTCTCCCCGGCCGTCGGCCGCCCCTCTCCCGATTTCGGGAGAGGGGACACGGAGCGAAGCGACGTGGGGGAGAGGGCTTCGCTGGCACGCTTCCCCTCTTCCAAACCACAAATTCCGTCAGAAGCAGTTACGTTTTATATTTCTCCCCGCGCCCAGAGCATCCCCAACCCACTCAGCACCACGCGGTCCACGATCTCGCCGCGCTGCACCGCCTCGCGCAGCCAGCTTAGGGTGACCCAATGTAGCTCGACCGCCTCCGCCTCGTCCCATGCGCTCTCGCTCACCCGGCGCGGCAGGCGTGCCAGGAAGAGCAGGCTGGAGGCATTCCCCAGCCCCGGATTGTCGTAGAAGGAGCCTATCTCGAGCCACTCGTCAGCCTCGTAGCCGCTCTCCTCCAGCAACTCGCGCTTCGCGCTCACCAGGGGCGGCTCCGACTCATTGATAAGACCACCCGGTACCTGCCAGACAACCTGCTGAACCGCGTGTCGGTACTCCTGCTCCAGAAGCAGCCGCTCTTCATTGTCGAAGAGCATCACCGCCACGCCCTGCGCGGGCCGATCCACCAGCGTGTAGTCATACTCCACCCCGTTGGGCAGTCGTACCCGCTGCGCTCGCACGCGCACCCAGCGGTTTTCATAATGTTGCTCTTCGCTCAGAACCGTCCAGGGTTCAAATGGCATGATGGCTCCTAAACCAGCGCCTCGACCGTTGCGGCCAATCGGCGCACACCCTCGTTGATTTCGCTCTCTGTCAGGGCGCAGAAGGGGAGGCGCAGGAAGCGGTTCCCATCTGCCGGGTTCGGGAAGAAGCCGCGCCCATCCGACAGAACAAGGCCACGCGTCGCCGCCTCGGCACCCAGTGTCTCGCTCGTGATGCCCTGAGGCAGTGTGACCGAGAGGAAGAAGCCGCCATCGGGCTCGATCCATTCGGCGTGCGGCAGGTGCGTGCGTAGCGCCTGGGTGATTGCCTCCAGCCGAGGGCCATAGAGCGCGCGCAGGGCGGCCAACTGCGGCTCCAGCCAGCCCCGGCGAATGAACTCGTAGACTACACCCTCGCCGATGAGGTTAGGGGTAATGTAGGTATCCTCCGCTACCTTCGCGACCTTCGTCAACAGCGCATCGTCCCCGACGATATAGCCCACACGGATGCCGGGCGCAATCTGCTTGGTGTAGCTCGACATGTGCATCGTATGGTCAGGGGCCAGATCGAACAGGGAGGGAAGCTGCTCGCCCCGATAGCGGAGCGGGCGGTAGGGCGCGTCCTCCAGAAGCCAGAAGCCGTGCTCGCGTGCCAGTTCGACCAGCCGCTGTCGCTTTGCCAGGGAGGTTGTGGCCCCGGCGGGGTTCTGGAAGTCGGGAATCACATAGAAGAAGGCGGGTCGGTGGTTCATCAGCGCCATCTCCAGCGCCTTGAGGTCGGGGCCATCGGGCTCCAGTGGGATGCCGATGACCTGGGCCTTGTGGCGGCGGCAGAGCGTCAGGGTGCGGTCATAGGTGGGCGACTCGACGAAGACAGTGGTTCCCTGGCCCAGCATAGCATGGCCCAGAAAATCGATGATTTGCAGCGAGCCATTGGAGAGCAGCACCTGCTCGGCCTCGACGCCGTACTGCTCGGCCAGAACCTCACGCAGCGGTAGGAGCCCCTGACTTTTGCCATACTGCATCGTTTGCTGGCCGTAGCTCTGCACCGCCGAGGC
>JACCSL010000337.1 GCA_013812995.1 Ardenticatenales bacterium
ACGGTGACGACGCTGACAGAATTGTTCGATGTGACGGCCACCAAGGATTGGACGAACTGTTCCGCGCGCGCCGATGTGGTCGTGGACGGTCAGACACTGCTGACCCAAGTTCCGATCACCTACCTGCTCTTTCTGGAGAAGCAGTTGGTGGACCTCCGCACCTTCGTCACCAAATTGCCCATCCTGGATGCCTCAGAGATATGGACCTTCGATCCTTCGGCGGATGCCTGGGCCACAGAGCCGATGCAGACGACGCGCACGAAGAAGATCCCACGCAACCACGTCAAGGCGGAGGCGACGGAGCATCACCCCGCTCAGGTCGAACTTTATCACGAAGATCTCGTTGTAGGCACTTGGCGAACCGTGAAGTTCTCCGGGGCGCTCCCCGCGCGGCGCGTCAACGAGCTACTGGAGCGGGTCGAGCGGCTCCAGAAGGCCGTCAAGTTTGCCAGGGAAGAGGCGAACGCGGTGGAGGCCGAGGAGCAGCAGGTTGGGGCAAACGTGCTGAATTACCTGTTCAGTTGAGGTTTGGTCGAAGCCAGGAGTTGACTATAATAACCGGCGGAGTGCAAGCTTAAGCTGAGATTGAACGTGACGGAACAAGATATTCAGTGCAGGTTCGAGTCCTGCCCCCACCACCTGACAGGGTGGGGTAGCCCAACTGGTAGAGGCGTATCGAGTTCCACCCCAGACTGAAATTCTCACTCCAGCTTCCGCATTCACCGCCGCGCGCCAAATCGACCGTTCGGAGTCTGACATCGCTGGTTGCTGGTGCAAATCCAGCCCGGGCCTCTCTCTCACGGCCCGGTACGTTTAATAGTAGAACGCAACGATATAATGCCTGAACTCCCAACTTAAAAGTGTTGGCCGAAACAATTGGGCGGTAAACTTGGACCCGGTAGATGGACATTCTGCCGGGTTCTTTCTATTCTGCCTCTAGCCAGAGCCACACGACTTCGCCCTCTTTGAGTGTAATCTCGCGCACCAGCAGCCGCCCATCGACCTCTGCCGACACGCGCCAGCGCCCCGGTGGCAGATCCCCCAAAACGAAATTCTCGCCCCACTGGTCATCCCCGTTGACGGGGTTCAGGCGGTCAATGGCGTAAGTGTAGTCGGAGCGGTATACGTCTTCCTCGTCGGGGCGCTGGATCGTGATGATCGCTTCCGGCACCGGATTGCCCTCGGCGTCCAGTACCTTGCCCACGACCGTCCCGTAGCCATCGAAGGGTACGAGCCACAGGTGAGGATTGCGCGTGGTGTGGTAATCATTCTCACCCACGCGCACCTCGAAATGCAGGTGGGGGCCGAGCGCGATCCCGCTCATGCCCACCAGGCCAATCGGCGCACCCTCCGCCACCTTGGCTCCCTGCTCCGTCGTGATGCGGTCCAGGTGTCCATAGAGCGTGTAGATTTTCCGACCCTCGTACTGAATATCGTGCTCGATCACCACCACATTGCCGTAGAAGGCCCCATCCTGGCTCAGATCCCACTCATGCGGCCCCAGCCGGAGTTCCTCGTCGTTGAGCGCGAGGATAACCGTGCCGGAGGCAGCGGCGAGCACGGGGGTTCCCGTGTCGTTGATGAATTCCACCCCGTGATGCACAGGGTAAGCCCCCTGGCCGGTGCTCGCGTACGGGTAGAACGGCTCAATCCAGTTCCGGTCATCCGGGCCGATGGGTCGATTCATCCAGAAATGCGCGATGGCGCTGGGCGTCGGGCGCCGTGTGGGACTTGGTTCGGGCGTGATCGTTGGCGTCGTCGTCTCCGTGGGAATCAGCGTCGCGGTGGCCGGGCGCGGGGTGCGCGTCGGACGCGGGGTGCGTGTGGGGCGCGGTGTCTCCGTGGGGGGGCGCTGGAGGGTTGCGGTGGCTGTGATCGTTGGCGTCAAAGGCTCAGAGGTTTTCGTTGGGAGTACGGCGACCAGCGCCGCCTCGGGGGGGGCGGTGGTAAGCAATGGCTGGCCCATCGCGCGCTGCGCCGTACCAACCGCTGCGAGCAGAAGAAGGAGCAGGAGAACGGAGCCGCCCAGAAAGGCGATGAAGGAATCGAGCATGGAGTTTTGATTCATAAGTTAAAAAGCCTGACATTGGGGGCGTCAGGGACTGAGAAAATCCTGAACCACCCAGCCCTCTACGCCACTGTCCAGGTGGACCTTCCACCAGGTAAAGCCCTCCGCCTCCGTCGGCCCCTCCATCAGCGTGAGAAGCGTGTCCTCAGGCAGAATCTGGAGTACCTCGGCGGTGGTGCTGTTGCTACTTCGCATGTTGACACCCGCCCCGCTGGTCCCTGTGACACGCGCCGCAAAACCAACGGACAACTCGCCGGAGGGGCTACTTGGGATCACCACAACCGTTGGAACGGGGGTGGGTAGGTCCAACGGTGGCGGCGTGGACGTCGCGCCAGGGGTGAAGGTGGCGAGCACACCACTGCCCACTGGCACATTTTCGACGACGGTGGCAATGACCTCCGGGGTCTCGTCCGCCTGGGGCCGCAGGATAAAGGAAATAATCAAGACACCCAGACCAATCACCAGGGCCGTGAGGGCGATTCGCATCCGAATGCCTGTCAGGTCAATAGCAGGCCCCGCGCGGCGACGTTGCGTTTTAGGGGGATGCTCCTCATCCAAATAGTCCGAGGGGGGCTCATACGGCTCTTGACTCATCTAATTTTCCTCAAATACTCTCTTAACGAAAGCAGAGTTAAAATTTTGTGAATTGTTGTACAAAATAGGCAGAGATTGTTGACTGTTTTAGTCAACTTTGCTACACTCTGCCTGGCCCTGCCCGGCGCGGGATTCTACCATCGTACGTTGTCTAGCGTCAATGTAGGTTCGGAAGGAACGGTTACAGTGTCGCACGAGCATATCGTCGAGTTGATCGGCGTACAGAAATTTTATCCTGGCTTAAAGCAACCTACCATCGATGATCTCTCTCTCACCGCGTATCGTGGCGAGATTCTGGCATTGCTAGGGCCTAGCGGCTGCGGCAAGACGACCACCCTCCGCCTGATAGCAGGCTTCGAGGTGCCGGATACGGGGATGCTTCTCATCGACAACAAGGTAGTGGCGGGGGCGGGACGCTGGTTACCACCGGAGAAGCGCGGCTTGGGCGTGGTTTTTCAGGAGTATGCGCTTTTCCCGCACTACACGGTCGAGCAGAATGTTGGCTTTGGTCTACATCAGCTCCCGCGTCATGCGCGGGCCGCTCGCGTGCAGGAGGTTCTTGAACTGGTAAGCCTGGGCGAGATGTCCCGCCGCTACCCCCATGAGCTGTCCGGCGGGCAGCAGCAGCGCGTGGCTCTGGCTCGTGCCCTTGCCCCCAAACCCGTGGTGGTACTGCTAGATGAGCCCTTCAGCAACCTGGATGCCGACCTGCGCGTGCAGATGCGCACAGAGGTCAAGCGTATCCTGCGGGAGGCGCACAGCACCGCGATCTTTGTGACGCATGATCAGGAAGAGGCGCTCTGCATGGGGGATCGAGTCGCAATCATGAACCAGGGGCGTCTGGAGCAGGTGGATATCCCGGAGTCGGTCTTTCATACGCCCGCCACGCGCTTTGTGGCGGATTTCCTCGGCCTCGCGGATTTCATCCCCGGTGTAACAACCACACGCGGCCTCGATACAGAACTTGGTCTGATTCCGCAGCCCGCCCCTGGCATCCTCGGGCGCGCGCTAGAGGTCATGATCCGACCCCACGATGTTATGCTTCATCCGGACCATGATGGCCCTGGCAAGGTGATTCGCCGCGAGTTCTACGGGGCAGAGAATCTCTATGTAGTGCAGTTGCCCAGTGGCAGCGTGGTTCGCAGCTCCCAGCCGCACACCGTATCGCTCCCACTGGGCGCGAGGGTGCGCGTGCTCTGCGAGCCTGGCCACGCGCTGACCTGCTTCGAGGGGGAGCACGCGGTGCTCTGCCCCCAGGAATGTGATTTGCCCGGCCTTGCCCACCCCCGCGCGATGATTTTGCAGCGGAAATAACGGAACGTTATTTCATATCTTGGGCGGCGTAGTGTGCCAGCGCCTGGATGGAGAGCATCGGGTTCGCCCCGCTCGCGCTAGGCAGGGCGCTGCCGTCCGTGACAAAGAGATTGTGCACCTCGCGCGTCTCAGCGGCGGGCGTGAGGGGATGGCGTTCGGCATCGCCCCCCATCCGACAGGTGCCCATCTGGTGCGCGGTGAAGAGGGGAAATTGATTGGTTTTCCACCCCCAGCCCGCAATCTCGCCCAGCGCTCGTTCCAGCCCCGAGGGCTCCTCGCACGAGAGGGGGTCGCGGAAGCGATAGTGGGGGAAGATCACTGATTTGGCTCCCGCCGCCTGGTGGGTGCGCACCGCCTCCGTAATCCCCCGACAGAGATGGTTCCGGTCGTAGGCACTGAGTTGATAGTGCAGAACCGGCTGCCCGCGCTTGTCAACCGTCACCTGACCTCCGTCCCGGTCGCGCACCAGAACGATAAAGCTCCCGAATCTGGCAACCTGTTGCATCCCCTCCTTGTGCTGCTCCCCCGAGTGCCAGGGCAGCGCGAGAGCAGCCATGCCAGGATGGATGGGGGGGGTTTCCAGCTTGAACCCATAGGCTCCGTCGAGCCGTGCCCACTCGTCGCTTACCGCTGTCATAATGGCCCCCCACCAGCCATTCATCGGGCGATCATAGATGCCGGACACGGCCACCGTGGGGTGAAAGTGGAGGTGGCGACCAATGTGCGGATGGCGTAGCCCACTCCGTCGAAGGAGGGCTGGGGTGTGAATGGAGCCCGCCGCGACAACCACGCGCTTTGCCCGAATCGTCACCGCGTGGAACGTGCCATCGGCACCCCGCTGCACCGCCTGAATCCCAACCGCTTTTCCCTGCTCCACCAGGACCCGCTCGACCGTCGTATTGACCAGAATGCGAGCCCCGGCCTCGTGTGCCTGCTGGAGGTAACTCTTGAGCGTGCCCTGCTTCGCCCCATGCTGGCAACCAAAGCCACAGTAGCCGCACGTCTGGAAGTCACAGTCCCGAACGTTGCGTGGGATGCTCTTGATATGAGCGCCGCGCGCCGCTGCGCCATCCCACAGCGCCTGATTCTGAGGGTTGCAGGGAGATTCGTGGGTGTCGACATGGGTGGTGGCCTCGACCGCCGCGAAGCTGCGCTGGTAGGCCGGGGTGAGGACATGGGGCAGCAGATGCTCGCGGGCCCATTCTTCCAGTACATAGTCAGGCGTGCGGAACGACGCAGCCCAGTTGACCGTCGTTCCTCCACCCAGACAGCTCCCCGCCAGCACCGCCACGCCAAGATCCTTCGTCGCGAGGGTGCCGCCCGCCTCGTAGAGCGCGCCCATCATCTCCGCCTCGCGCTGCGTGAAGCCGTCCTCCGCGACATACGGTCCCTTTTCCACCACGATGACATCCTGCCCGGCGGCTGACAGTTCACCGGCCACTACGCCGCCCCCCGCGCCGCTTCCCACCACGACCGTATCGCAGTCGAGCGTGGTGGCGCTGGATAAAGTCAGCGGTCGGATAGGGCGCTCCGTGCGCGGCGGCGGAGAGAGCGGACCAGGGTAGCCAATGGCGGGCCAGGTGGGGTTGCCCGCCTCGTCCGACAGGCCATAGAAGAGGAAACAGATCACTCGCTTGAGCCCCTGGAAGCCCTGGCGCAGCATCCCGAGGGGACTGAACTGCCAGCGCACGAGAAGCGCCTCTCGCTCGTCGCGGCTCATCTGGTCAAAGGGCTTGAACGGCCCGCTCGGCGAGAGGGCAGCGAGCGGGCTGCCCAGCAGATCGAGCAGCTGGCGGAACTGCGCCTGCTGCTCCAGCGGTTGCAGCGCAATCACAGTGAGAACATGCGTGGGTAGTTCCACATCGCTGGCAGCGCGGGTCCAGAACCCGTGGGGGTCGTCCGGGCGCGCCAGCGAGGGGATGAAGGTATCGCAGACAGCGCGGAGCGTCTGCATCTGACGGTCAGTGAGGGTAGGAGACATAATATTTCCCTCCGAGAGGAATATGGCTCAAAAAGTATGATTCATTCTTACCCAAATCCACTCAGAAGAAAAGAGACCTTGTCTTTCAGCCAGGAGCACTACGGCTTCTTGCCCAGAAAGGGAGCGTGGGTACACTTGCCCTGGCAAATTGTCCTTGAGAGGTAAAAGCATGAGAGCAGAGATTATCAGCATTGGGACCGAGCTGCTGCTGGGCCAGATCGTGGACACCAACGCCGCGTGGATCGCGCAGCGATTGGCGGCGGAAGGGGTGAACCTCTATCGCAAGCAGACGATTGGCGACAACCAACAACGCGCCGCCGATGCCATTCGCGAGGCCCTGGCGCGGGCCGACCTGGTGCTGACCACGGGTGGCCTTGGCCCCACCGTGGACGACGTCACGCGTGAGGCCATTGCCGATGCGACGGGCCGAGAATTGGTGCGCGATGCGGCTCTGGCAGAGCGTGTCGAGCGTATCTTTGCGCGCTGGAGCCGACCTGCCGGCGAGAATAATCTGCGCCAGGCCGACCTCCCCGCCGGGGCACGCTCCATCCCGAATCCCGTCGGCACCGCGCCGGGTATCCTGCTGAAGACGGACGAGGGCAAGGTGATTATCGCCATGCCAGGGGTGCCGCACGAGATGAAGCAGATGATGACCGAGCAGGTCATTCCCTACCTGCGCGAGCAGGGCCTTGCTGCCATCATCAAGATCAAGGTGCTGCGCAGCGCCGCCATCGGTGAGAGCCTGATCGATGATAAGATCGCGGACCTGGAGAAGCTGGAGAATCCGACCGTTGGGCTCTCCGCCCATCTGGGGCAGGTGGACATCCGGGTGACCGCACGCGCCGCGACCGAGAAAGAGGCGGATGTGCTCATTGAGCATGTCGCCGGGCAGATTCGCCGCCGCTTGGGCGAGGGACTCTTTGGGGAAGATGACATAACGCTGGAAGCTGTCATCAGCGATCTCCTCGATCATCGCGACGAGGCAGTGGCTCTGTACGAGACATTGACCAACGGCGAGATTGCCAGCACGCTGCGCGCCATTGGGGCTCCCGTTGCGGGGCAGGAGGTGGGCGAGGTAGGGGAACTCCCCGACGAGGAGACCGCGAAGGTCCGCGCCTCGCTCTTCGCCGCCGAGCACTGCGCGGCCTGGTGCGTGGCGGTGTACTCCACCGAGGGCGAGCACGATTATGAGGAATCGCAGGGTGAGAGTCTGATTGTTGTGGCGGGGCCGCAGCACGCCAGGGTCACGCGCTACCCGCTGGTGGGCAAGGGGGAGATCGCCCGAACCTGGCTCAAGGTGCGCGCCCTCGACCTGCTAAGACGCGAGTTGTTGAAGGCTAAGAATCAATGAGACATACGCTCCGGACGTTGCTCCTGCTTGCACTGTTTCTGACAGCGGGCCATTCCGTCGCCGCCGCACAGAGTCAAAGCACCGTCGAGACGCTGACGCTCTCGCTGCTCCCGCAGTACGACGACCCGCGCCTGCTGATTATCTACGAGGCCACGCTGAGCGCGCCCGGCGAGGTCGCGTTTGCGGTGCCGCCCTCCGTCGAACTCCACCACGCCGCCTACCGCGCCGAGGACGGGACGCTGCACGAGGTCGAGGGGCACTTTGACGCGGCGAGCAACGGACGCTTCGTGCGCTTCACCGTCGCCACCCGCGAGGCGCGCCTTGAACTCTACCAGGATGTCATTCCCCGTCAGACAGAGCGCTTCATTGATTTCACGCTGCCTGCCCACCCCTATGACATTCCTTTGCTGCGCTGGGTTGCCATCTTCCCCCTTAATGCCTCGGCGATTGCGACGACGCCTGCCATGACGAGTACCGGGCAGAGCCATCTTGGGCTGCAATCGTTCGAGCGGGAGGCCGGGCCACTCCCGGCGGGCACCCGCGCCGAGCAGAGCATCGAGTGGCAGCGCGAGAGCAGCGAGCCCGCCATCTTCGTCCCCCAGGCGGAGGCGGCGGACGGTCGGGGCGGGTTTCAAACCCGCCC
>JACCSL010000379.1 GCA_013812995.1 Ardenticatenales bacterium
AGCAATCGTGTTTGCGGTGGAGGCGAGCGCATTGCCAGTGAAGTCCGTCAGGGGGTGGTGGGCAAACATCGCCATCACCCCGACCACCTCACCGTCCAGGATGAGGGGATGGCCCGCAAAGGAGAGCAATCCCTGCTCGGTGGCCCACGCCTTGTCTCCTACTCGTGGGTCAGTCTGAACAGAGTTGGTCAGGTGGGGCTCTTTTTCTTCGGCAATCAGGCCAATTTTGAACTTGCCCACAGGCACGCGCCCATGCGGGCCATCCAGGTGCGTGTACATGCCCGCACTGGCCTGGAGTTCCAGCATATTCTCTCTGGGATTCAGGGTCCAGATGCGGGCAAAGGCGGCATCCAAATGATCGACCATCGCCTGGGTGCAACGCTGGAGAACCTGTTGAAGGCTTGTGCCCTGGGTCAGGGCCTGGCTGATCTCCGCATCGAAGGTGGCAAGCCGCGCGCGCTCGGCCAAGGCCTCTTCGGCACGGGTACGCTCGATGTAGTTGCCAATCATGTCAGAGGCGGTCTGGAGCAGCCGGATTTCTTCCTCGCCCCACACCCGCGCACTCTCCGTATCATCGAAACCAATCAGGCCATACCACTCTTTGCCGAGGAAGATGGGCAGGTTGATGAGGGAAACAATATCCTGGCCCGCCAGCAGCTCTTGAATCTCCGGTGAAAGCGAGGCGAGGATCCCGCCAGCGGGTTGGCCTGCGGTGAGTTGCGTCACCCATTCACTCATGGGGCCTGCGATTGGAACCTTCTGCATCTCGGCGTTGTTTAGTTGCGGAACGGTGCCCGGCGCGCAAACTTCATGGCGCTGACGAAGGAAGGTACCCTCCGCTGGCTCCTCTATTTTCTCGAAGAGGTACACACGGTTCACATTGGCCGCGTGGAGGAGGGCGGCGAGCGCCTGATTCATTGCCTCGTGGAACGTCTCTCCTGCCAGCAGCGCCTGGGAGCAGGCCGCCAGCCCCTCCTCATATCGGAGGCGAATCGCTAGTGCCTGCTCTACCTGTTTGCGCTCAGTGATGTCGGTGCCAACACCCAGCACCTGATTCGACTTTCCATCCGGTGCCGTCAGCGGAACCTTGATCATCTGGAACCAGCGACTCGTGCCTCCGGCCTCCGTCACCAGCTCCTCTGGAATGAACACGGGCTCCAGGGAGGTCATCACCTGGCGATCTGCCTCAAGGAAACCTTGAACCTCTTCCAGGTTCGAGTTGAAATCAAAATCACTCTTGCCGACTAAGGTCTCCGTCGTCGTGCCATACAGATTGGCGAAGGCGCTATTGGCGAGAACAAAGTTGCCTTCCCAATCCTTCACGAAGAGCAAGCCAGGCGTGGCATCCACGATCTGGCGCAGGAAGGACCGCTGCGCCTCCAATGCCTGCTCGGCCTGCTTGCGCGCGGTGATGTCGGTTGCCACGCCCAGAACCTGATTCGAGCTTCCATCGGGAGACGTCAGTGGAACCTTGGTGGTCTGGAACCAGCGTAGGTCGTTGTGGCGGATATCAGGAGCCCTTTCCTCCGGGATGAACTTGGGCTGGAGAGAACTCATCACCTCGCGGTCCGCCTGTTTGAACTCCTCCGTGTCGGGGAAGCCGGGGAAGAGCTCGGCGTCGGTCTTGTCGAGGATATCCTCGATAGGGATCCCTGACATGTTGGCCAGTTCCTGGTTCGCCAGGAGATATTTGCCCTCCCAATCTTTGACGAAGATGGGGCTGGGGATGGCATTGATGATCTGGTTGAGGAAGGCGCGTTGCTCGCGCAGGGCATCCGCCGCGCGCCGCCGCTCGGTGATGTCGCGCGAGTTCACCACGATGCCCTGAATGGAGGGATCGTTGAGCAGGGCGGTGCCAATAGCCTCCAGAAGCTTCCAGGAACCATCCTTGTGCAGGTAGCGGAACTCGATGTGCGCCTGCTCCTCGTCATTGCCGCGCTCTACCGTTTCTCCGAAGACCGACACCACATTTGCTATATCATCTGGATGAATCAGGCCAAAGGCATTCTGTCCAACCAGCTCCTCGGGCTGGTAGCCGAGAATTCGCTCCACTGAGGGACTCTCATAGAGAATCGTCCCGTCAGCCGCGAGAATGCTGATGACATCGGAGGAGTTCTGGATCAGGGAGCGGAAGCGTTCCTCACTGGCGCGGCGCGCGGCCTCAGCCTCGCGCCGCGCGGTCAGGTCATAGAATGCCACCAGGATGGAGCGCTGCTCGTCGAAGATGAGAGGCTGGATGGAAACCGCTGCCCAGAAGGGTGTCCCATCGACCTTGCGCATCGCTACCTCGTAGTTTTGCAGGTAGCCCTTGCGCGCGAGTTCGTCAATCATCTGCTTGCGGTCGGCAGGGTTCTGGTAGTAGTTCGGGGCTTGCTGCCCGATGACCTCGTCCAGGGTCAGGCCGAACATCGTGCTGATCTGCTGGTTGGCGTACTGAACGACACCCGTGGTTGTCGTCGTGATGACGATGGGGATGGGGATGGCCTCTGCGATGGCGCGGAAGCGATCCTCTGTCTGCTGCCGCTTGATGAGCTCCTCCTGGAGTTGCTCATTGGCCTGCGCCAGAGCTTCCTCCGCGCGCTTATGGGCCGTGATGTCGCTGAGCGCGGTGATCGCCCCCATGACCTTGCCAGAGCTATCCAACAGAGGACCGGAGTTGACGAGCAGGTTCACCAGATGCCCATCCTCGAACCGGACCGCAATATCGGCGGCCTGATGGGACTGTCCATCCTGGATCGTTCTATAAAGCGGTCGCAGTTCGTCGGCGTAGGGTTCGCCAGTATCCGCATGGATGAAGTTGAAGGAGGAATTGGCCAGCCCCGGACCGCGCTCGAACATGCGATCCGCCAGCTCGTTGACGCGCACCCGCTGCATGTTCGTGTCCGTCACATAGACGCCCACCGGCAGGTTGTTGAGGATGCCATCCAGCAGGCTGCGTTCCAGTTCGGCTTCCGCCCGTGCCTGCTCGGTGGCAGCGCGGAGCCGGGCCGCGTGCAGCGCGATTTCGCCCTGCTCGACGAGCGACCTGTAGAAGAAGAATTTTTCCTCATCGAAGTGGCCTGCAACGGGCGACGTCACCGACAGGGACGCCACCTGCTCACCCTCCACGAAGAGAGGAATCGCTGCGATACTCACGGAGCCTGTCGCGCGAATGATCTCCAGGGCGGCAGGATCAACGCGCTCGTCCTCCGCCGCGTTCTGCGTGACAAAGGGCTCGGGGGAAGCGATGTACTTTACCGTCGGAATCGTGTTGCTGTCGAAGCGCGTTCCCTCGGGGACGGCAACCAGCCCCTCCCCGTTGGCTTTCGATCCGTGGGTGATAAGGGTAATCATCTCTGGCGACTGATCCACCAGGAAGAGGGTGGTGTGAGTATTGGGATATCCACTGGCCTGCTCCAGCAGCGCATCCAGGACTTCCTCCTCGCTCTTGATCCCTGCCAGAGCCTGGCTCACGGCATAGCGAACCCGTGCCTCCTTCAGGTTCCGCTCGACCTGCTGGAAGAGCCGTGCGTTCTCCAGGGCGCTGGCAATCTGCCCGGCAAGGGTCTTGAACACGTCGAGATCCGCCTGTGTGAGGGTATGCTCCTGGGTGGTCTGTAAGTCAAGCACGCCCAGCACCCGGTTGGCGGTGACAAGCGGGATAGTAACCTCGCTGTGGGTCTCGGGCAGCAGGGCATGGGGAAGGAAGGTGGGCTCCTGGTGCACATCTTCCACGAGGACTACTTCCTGCGTTCGGGCCGCTTGCGCGACGAGGCTCTGCTCCTGCTCCAGAGGGATAGCAAAACCCTGCGCGAGCATCTGCGCGCCCGACTCACCGGAAGCGGCCCGCAACAGCAACTGCCCGCCGCTTTCATCCAGCAGGTAGATATGCGCCTGATACAGATTGAACCTTTCTTTGAGCAGGTTCACTGTCTGCGTCAGAAGCTCGTCTATCTCCAGGAAGCTGTTGAGTTGCCCCGCAAGCTCTGCGGCTGTGCGAAGCTGATTCGCGAAGAGGACCAGAACCTCAGACTGGTGGGAGACACGGTCGACCAGATCGCTGTTTTCAAATAGGAGCGAGACCTGCTTCGTCAGGCTCTCAAAGAGCGTTACCATCGGCGGGGTAAAGGTGCCATGCTCGCTGCTCTGGATGTCCAGCGCCCCGATCACCCGATTTGCTACAATCATCGGCATGACTAGCTCGGCGCGCGTGTCGGGAAGCAGGGGATTGGCAAGAAAGCTTTCTTCCTTGGTGACATCCGCCACCAGCACAGCTTTGCGTTGGTGGATGGCATGGGTAACCAGGGAGGACTGGTCGAGGGGAATCTGATGGTTCTTCTGGAGAAGCTGGCGGCCCGCGTAGCCCGTGCTGTCCCGCAGCATAGCGGCCTGTGCCTCTTCATCCACGAGATAGACCTGCACATGATAGAGGTTGAACTGGTCGCGGATCAGATTCACGATCAGGCTCAGCAACTCTTCCGGGCTAAGACGCTCGCTGGCTGCCAGGGTGATGCGCTGGCTCGCCTCCAGCGCGCGGGTGCGCTCGCGGATGCCGCTCAGCAGCGACTCGACGCGCCCTCCCACTCTCTCCGCCATGAGGTTGAACGTCTCGGAGATATGGCTGATTTCGTCGCTGCCGCTCACGACTAGACGGGTTTCCATATGCCCCTCGGCCAGCCCCGCTGCGCCCTCCTGCACCGTTCGAACGCGCCGCAGAATGCGATAGAGCCAAACCACGCTTGCAATCAGGAGAGCTAAATAGAATAGAAGACCACCGAAGAGAGCCAGGGTGACCTGCCCTACAAGGACAGTAAGCTCTGCGGCCACCATACGGTCCAGATTCTCAAGTTGCCCATCGATTGCCTGGACGGTGTCATGGACCACCTTGTTCTCTTCCTGCTCTGTCTCGGGGGTGCTTTGCGCTATGACGCCCTGGGCAAAGGTTTTCAGAAGCTTGAACGAGCGCTCAACATCGTTCAAGGTGTCCTCATACTCATCAGTGGGCAGCGGGTTAAGATTCAGCCTTTGGAGATCCTCCTCTGCATCCTGGAGGGCCTGCGTCAGCAGCAAAACCGTTTCGTTATCCAGCCCATCGGATTCAATCGCCTCAAGGTAGAAGCCCATCGCGAAGAGGTCATGATGAAAGTCCGCACGAGCATCTTCCTGGATATCCGCGCGGCTATAGTCGGCCGTGGTACCAGTAATGAAGTACAAACTCCAGACGATCAGAATCAGCAGAACCCCAGCGATGTAGTAGAAACGGGTCAGCAGTGAGCGGCCCATAATGTGATCTCTCCGTAGCTAACATCGAACAGGAAGCGCAGGAAACTCGATTATTGAAGGCAGGAACAATTATAGCCTGTTACCAGGCGACTTCCTACCTTAACCTTATGTGTTTACAGCAGTACAGACAAAGAGAACGAAGGAGGGTGGGCTTCCTTCGTTCTTTTGTTATTAGAGGTGGTGCAGCAAATAGAAAATCTGACGATGCTAGCTGCTAGGTTGTGGTTGGAATGCTTGTCAGGCGGCCTAGCAGAGCCATCAAAGATTCTAGCGAGATTGGCTTGGTCATGAAAAAATCTGCCCCTAGCTCCTGGCAGTACTGGCGATAATGAGGCTCCCCCGACACCATGACAATCTGAGTGCCCTGCTGGGAGAAAGTCTCCCGTTTGTCGCGGAGCAGTTCCATCCCGCCCTCGTGGCCCATGCGAATGTCAGCCAGAAATACATCGAAACGAAACGACTCCAGTAGATGCTGAGCGGCGTCGATGGTGGCGGCTGCGTGGACGGTAAACCCCGCATAGCTCAGCGCCTTGGAGTAGAGATGGCGCAGGCCGTCATCGTCATCCATGATGAGGATTCGACGGGTGCCCAGAGGAGAGGATTTGATGGCAGAGGCAGCCTCCGCCTCGACCTCCTTGGCGACCTCGCCGCCCGCCATCTGCTCTACAATGGAACGAATCTGGGCCACGGTGAAAGGTTTCTGAATGTACCCATCCAGTGCCTGCTGGTCGAGCTTTTCCTGTACCCCATGAATGTTGAAGGCGGTCATTAGAACCACAAGCGTTTGTGGGGATAACTCGCGGATGGCCTCGGCTAGGTCCAGGCCATCCATCCCTGGCATCTTGTAGTCGGTGATAACGAGGGTATAGGCGGTTTGCCGGATTTTCTCCAACGCCTCCGCCCCATTGTGCGCCGTCTCGATCTCGTACTCTTTGCCAAGCTTTCGCAGGCTATCTGCGACCACCATCGTCACGTTGGGTTCGTCATCTACCACCAGCATACGCTTAACCACTTGCTCTGTCATCCCAGACCCCCTGCGCCTGTTCCGCGCCCATTAGATTTGAAGCCAACCAAATACTTTAATCATCAATCATATCATAGGACGCAGAGCAATTCTATAGGACAGGTGGTAGTTTTTGATGTCAAAACTGTCATGTTTCTGGTTCTGCTGGAATATGTGGTTGAGTCATGGCTCTGCGTGGAGGCCCTCTCCCCCACGTCGCTTCGCTCCGTGTCCCCTCTCCCGAAATCGGGAGAGGGGCGGCCGAAGGCCGGGGAGAGGGCTCCGCTAGCACGCGGCCCCTCCTCCATACCACAAATTCCGTCAGAAACTGTCATGTTTCACCCATTACGAATAACCCAAATAGCTGCTGGCGCTCTCATCGCTTCCCACTTTATCTGACGCGTTTTCCGCAGCCGGTTGCTTAATAGGTAGACTAATGGTGAAGGTTGCGCCCTTGCCCGGCTCGCTGGCAGCCCTGATCTCGCCGTGGTATGACTGGATGAGGCGGTAGCTGATGGACAGACCCAGACCCGTTCCGTGGGCCTTGCTCGTGAAGAAGGGCTCAAAGAGTTGGGAGAGGGTTTCCTTGCTCATCCCCTCGCCCGTATCGGTGAAATCGATGCGCACGGCAGGCACGGTACCCCCTTCGCCAGTCGGCAGTGTATCCGGGGCAGTCCGCACGCGCAAGGCCCCTTCCTTGCCCGTCATCGCATCGATAGCATTCAACACTAGGTTCAGAAAAACCTGCTTGAGATGGTCGGGGTTGCACTCGATCAGCGGCAACTCGCTGGCCCACTCGCGTAGCACGGTGATGTTGTGATGTTGTAGTTGCTTGTTGGTTAGCTCCAACACACTATCCAGAATGTGGTGCGGGTGGCTGACCTGGAGCACACGGGGTGCGGGGCGATAGAAATCTCGGATGCGCTGCACGATGGAGGTGATTCGCTCAATCTCG
The DNA here is from genome assembly GCA_013812995.1 of Ardenticatenales bacterium. Taxonomy (GTDB): domain Bacteria; phylum Chloroflexota; class Anaerolineae; order Ardenticatenales; family Ardenticatenaceae; genus JACCSL01. The sequence continues at coordinate 7,221 of JACCSL010000379.1, forward strand.
CTCATCGCCACGGAGAGATAACGGTCCGTCATCTCGGGCTGTGGTTCCTCGGCCTCCATCTCCTCGCGGGCCAGCGTCAGGCAGCCTTGAACCGCCTGGAGGGGGTTGTTGATCTCGTGTGCGATGGAGGCGACAAGGCGACCCATCGCCGCCAGCTTGCTCGCCTGGATGAGTTGGTCGCGCGTGGCCTGCTCCTGCTGGAGCGCCCCTTCCAGCGAGCCATAGAGCCGCGCGTTCTGGATGGCGATGGTCGCGTGGGCCGCAAAGGCTTCGAGCCGCTGTGTGGTCTCCGTATCGAAGAAGTCGCAATGCTCGCTGTTGACATTCAGGAAGCCAATAATCTGCTCGCCCGATTTCAGCGGGACGCCCGCGTAGGAGCGGACCCACTCGGTGGCTGGCGTTCGGTGCCAGAGTGCATCGCTCATCGTATCGGGGATCAGCACGGGCTGCCCGCTGGTACGCATCTGCTGGAGGGTCGGCAGGGTGAGCGAGAGGCGCATGTTGTCCAACGTCGCCAGAATCTCGGGCATGGACTCATAGCCACGATGGCGGGCAATCCGCGCCTCCTTGCCCTCCACGAGCATTAGATTGACGGCCTGACAGGGAACGACGCGCAGGGTCTGCTCCAGAATGCGATCCAGCACCGCGTCGAGGTCCAGGCTGTGGTTCAGGGCTACCGCTGCGTGGGCTAGAGACTCGGCCAGTTCTCGCTGGCTGCGCTCTGCCTCCACGCTTTCCAGGCGCTCCTCCTTGGCATGGCCAACGAGCAGGCGCTGTTGCTCCTCGCTCGCGCGGAGTGCTGCTACCTCGCGTTGCAGCGCCTCGTTTTGCCGTTTTAGCTCGTCGTACCGTTTGCCCATGCCAACCCCAACCGCTCCAACGTCTCCGCGCGCGGCATTCCGGTGGTGATATCCCAGCCCGCCATCTCGTAGTAGATGTCCTTGGCCTCTTCCAATTCCTCTTCCGTCATCTGGAGACCCTCGCTGGGTCCCTCCGTGAGCATCTTGTGGAGCCGCTTGGGAAGCTTGTCTGCCTCGCGACCAATCCCCTCGCGTGCGTTGAAGGCGCGCAGCAGGTTGAGGCGACGCTCGCCCACCCTCATCAGCTCCTCCAACGTAGTGTCCCAGCCGGTCACAGCGTTCACGTACTCGGCCAGCCGCTCCGGGCCATACAGCTCCCAGGTGGGCCCCCAGTCGAACTGACATAGACCAAGGGTGTCCATCAGGCTGAAGAAGTATTGCGTCTTGAGCGCAAACTCGACCTTGGGATGGTTGAGGAC
>JACCSL010000394.1 GCA_013812995.1 Ardenticatenales bacterium
CTTCAGGTCGGATGGAACCGACTGGAGGAGCGCCGGGGCGAGGCGGCTCTGAAGGGTTACCTCGTCGAAGCCTGGCGGCAGCAGCACTCTCGCTGCCTCGCGCGGGCGCGGGAGATCCGCGCCCACCTGCGTCTGCGCGGCCTCATTGACGATGACAACGATCACCGGCACCTTGGCATCGTGCAGGCGGCGCAGCGCGCTATGCTGCCCCTCGTTCATATCGAGTTCACCCAGAACGATGAGCGCCAGGTGATACTGGCTCATATCGCCTGTGTCTACCGCCAAAGGCAGCGGCTGGACGATAATCCAGGGGTGCACGCCCTCCTTGCCGGGTGCGGTGCTGAGTTCTACGGCAAGGGTTTGAGCCAGCTCCGGCTCCCCGGCGACCAGCAGCGTGACGCGCCGCTCGGCGTCCTTCTTGATTGCATTCAGATCTAGCTGACGAATGGTATTGAAAATATTGCCTACTGCGCCTAGACTCATGGATGGCTCCTGATAAGGATGAGATGTTCTAGCTTCATCAAGATGCAGTCCTTATTCTACGGGAAGCTGGTTAAATTGGCACGCGGCGTGCTGGTAGAAGTGCCACATAAAGGAGAGGGACCGATGGAAGAGCGATTGAACAAGGTGCTGGCACGGGCGGGCCTTGCCTCCCGGCGGGGTGCCGATGAACTGATTGAGGCGGGACGGGTGACGGTTAATGGGCAGGTCGTCACGGAGTTGGGGCTGAAAGTAGACATTGGCGCAGATGATATTCGCCTGGATGGCGAGCGAATTCGGGCGGAGCGCGGCCCGGATCGCTATGTGGCGCTCTACAAGCCGCGCCATGTTATCACGACGGTCTCCGATCCCTATGATCGACCCACTGTAATGGATTTCGTGCAGGAGGGGGAGCGGCTGTTCCCCGTCGGGCGGCTCGACGGCAACAGCGAGGGGCTGCTTCTGCTGACGAACGATGGCGAGCTCGCCAACCAACTCGCCCACCCGCAGTATGAGCATGAGAAGGAGTACCGGGTAAAAATCTCCGGCACACCCTCGGAGAAGGCGCTCAAGGCATGGCGCGAGGGTGTGTGGCTGGAGGACGGACGCACGCAGCCCGCGCACGTCACAATCGAATCGAGTAGTGGCCCCTCAAGCTGGGTGCGCTTCGTGCTCAAGGAGGGGAAGAATCGGCAGATTCGCCGTATGGTCGAGGCGTTCAATCACAAAATCTTCTACCTGATTCGCACGCGCATGGGTCCCATCACGCTGGGCGACATGAAGCCGGGCGAGTGGCGCTACCTGAGCGCGAAGGAGATGGAGGCGCTGCGCGTGGGCAGCACCGAGGCCATTCAGTACGGGGAGCAGCCCAAGGGGCAGGCAGTGCCGAAAGAGAAAACGAAGTACAAAGAGGGCTGGGCACGCCCCAAGCCGCGCAACTCGCGCCCTAAACCGAAAGGTGCCCCCTCGACAAAGCGCGGGAAGCGCAAGTGAGCGCGTTCTGACCTATGTCCCGCTATCTGCTCTTCAACAAGCCCTATCTGGTGCTCCCCTCCTTCAGCGACCCCGACTTCGAGCGGGGCGAGATTGCGGAGCCGCGCCCAACGCTGGCGGATTATATTGCGGTGGCGGGGGTCTACCCGGCGGGGCGGCTAGACTATGACTCGGAGGGGCTGCTCTTCCTGACTGACGATGGCGACCTGGCGCACCGCATCACTCATCCACATTTCCATCACCCCAAGACGTACCTCGTGCAGGTCGAGGGGATTCCCGAGGAGAGCGCGCTGGAGAAACTGCGGCGCGGCGGCCTTGCGATCAAGGAGTATCGCACCGCGCCCGCCCAGGCGCGGCTGCTGCGCGAGGAGCCGGCGCTGTGGCCGCGCGTGCCGCCCATCCGCGAGCGCCCCTCCATTCCCACCGCATGGCTGGAGTTGACGCTGACGGAGGGAAAGAAGCGGCAGGTGCGCCGCATGACCGCCGCCGTGGGCTACCCCACGCTGCGGCTCGTGCGTGCGTCGATTGGCCCGCTGCGGCTGGGCGCACTCCCGCCCGGCCAGTGGCGCGACGCTACGAGCGAGGAAATGGCCGCGCTCCGCGCCCTGCTGCGTCAGGGGCAGCGGCCACGAGACAAACGACGCACGCGACGGTGAAAAGGTTGAATTAAGCAACAGGGCTGAGTTACAAACTGCAACCTTTTGACTATGTATTTCAAATAGCATACTATAAGTAGCATTCGCTGATTGGTACATTGAGGAGTTCAACAATGTCTCTACACAACAATATTTATATAGGTGATTGTCGAATTATTTTGAAGGATTTTCCTGAAGACTTCTTTTCAGCCTGTATAACAGATCCTCCATACAATTATGAGTTTATTGGTCACAAATGGGATACCGATGAAATAAAACGGCGCACTGAGCGAGTGAAGAATAGCAGCACTTTGGTAAAGAATATTCCCTACGGTAGTGGGCTTGCAGGAGGAGTGCGAAATGCACGGTGGTACGCGAAGGTAAGGAAAAATATTCTTGAGTATGAACAATGGTGTTTTGATTGGGCTATACAAGTTTTTAGGGTTTGTAAGCCAGGAGCACCTGTTGCAGTTTTCAATAGTACTCGTACAATGGCGCATGTTCAGGTGGCACTTGAGCGAGCTGGTTTTTACACAAGAGACTGCCTTGTTTATCGTCGTTCCAGTGGCATTCCTAAAGGGCTTAACCTTAAAAATGCTTTAAAACAAAGAAGTCTTAGTTATTATCAAGAATGGGAAGGATGGCACAGTTGTTTGAGGAATGAGTGGGAGGCAGTTGTTCTTGTTCAGAAACCTCTTATGAACAACTACTTAGACACCTTCCTTGAATATGGAGTGGGTTTATTTTACACAAAAAATGAAGATGGCTCCTTTCAATCAAATATTATTGAAAATACTCGTAGGGATTATGGCGAACAACACCAAGTACATTGCACCGCAAAGCCACTATCTTTAATGGAGAAGCTCGTTACTATGTTAGTTCCTCCTTCTAAAGATCACATCGTCCTAGATCCTTTTGCAGGCTCTGGAAGCACATTGGTAGCTGCAAAGAAACTAGGACGATCATATGTAGGAATAGAAATAGTACCAGAATATGCAAAATTAATTGAAGATCGTTTAAATAAAGTGGAAGATTCTAATAACCATATGTGAGTAGGGACCAAGTCTAGCGAGTAACTGTGTGCTTTCCAACTAAAGCAGCCAAATATCCAGCTACATCAAAATTAGTTAAGGATCGGATAAAATCTAAAGTTGCGTCTCCTGTATAGATAGACCAGCCACCATTTAGGCAGGCCGTAATAGCTGATGGAAGATTATCTGTTCTGAGAATCAGCAAAACAGGAGTATATCCATTCATTTGCAAAAGGGGCCCATAGGCTTTAAATTTCTTCAATGTACCTGAATCTCCAGACCCTATTCTATATTTCGTATCAAGGGCATAGTTTCCTACAATCAGGTCACAAGGTTCATCACTGTTAAACTTTAACCCAGGACCAAAATCTAATCGCGTATGTCTAAAAATTTCAGTTACCAACAACTGCCAGCACATACCAAGTTCACGACCCCAATATTGCCGATTCTCTCGTTTCATTTCAGGCGTCAATGAAAAAACATCCATAAGCAAATCATGATCCTCATTCTCAGCGTCGTAACTTTTCTGCGTAAAAGATAGCTGATATTGATTTAGGATTAGGTGCAATTTATTTGCGAGATTTGAGAGATTATTCATCTACCACCTTCAAACAATCGTATAAGTTTACATCCAAGGCAATTGCGATACGCTCAGCGTTAATGAGTGTAATATTGCGTTCGCATCTCTCAACAGCTCCAATATATGTGCGATGTAAGCCTGCTTTGTCAGCAAGTGCTTCTTGGGATAGGCCGCGTATAAGCCTTAGTTTTTTCATATTTATGGCGAATATTTCTGTAGCATTCATAGAAACAAATTAAAACAAGTTGCACTCTATAAGTCGACAGTCTATAAGTCGCAATTCCCAGGAAAATATTTCGCCTATTCTCTACCAGACATGTTTTGCAAAGGACGTTTTTCTAGGAAATGAAGTCTTTAATACCAGATTATGCCGCTGCAAATGTCCTATGTCGGAGGGCAAAATCTATCTTCACAGGCGACGGACTGCCCTTAATAAGGCTTTGGGTATTGACCCATAGGGCTGCTAACTCTGGTTGGTCATCTTCGGGAGCGAGGCTTCTGCGACCGGCAACAAACCACTAAAGTCGGCGACTTTTCCAGAGTGTGGGGCTCGGGCTTTCCTCTAGCTACCCCAACTTGACCAACCAGCACTAAATGCTCTCCAAAAAGCAGGTGGACAAAAAGATGTGCGGTAGAGAAACCGTCGAAAGGTTATGAAGTGAAGGAGCGCACAAAATAATGTCTTCAATATCCAAACAAATCTGCTTTCTGAACTTTGAGCATAGTCCGTTATGATCACCACGATTCGCCCCATCGCCCCCACCGACCGCGCCGAGTGGCTGCGGATGCGCCTGGCGCTCTGGCCGGGTGAGGCCGACGCGCACAAACCAGACATTGACCTCTTCTTCGCGGGCGAGAATGCACTGCTGGAGCAGATATGGGTGGCGGAGGAGGGCGACGGGGAAAATCTCGTCGGCTTCATTGAGCTGGCGCTGCGTCCCTACGCGGAGGGGTGCGAGGCGTCTCCTGTGCCCTTCATCGAGGGCTGGTATGTGGACGAAGCGCATCGGCAGCGCGGCGTGGGCGCGCAGCTCGTGGCGGCGGCGGAGCACTGGGCGCGCGAGGCGGGATACCAGGAGATGGGGTCGGATACGGAGTCCTTCAACGCCTTGAGCATCACCGCCCACCAGGCCCTTGGCTTTGAGGTAGTCGAGGAGATTACCTGTTTTCGGAAGGCGCTGTAAGCGGCTTTCGCGCGACAACAGAAACGCTCCACTCCCGCAGGCCGGGCTGCTCGCCAAGCCGCATGAAGGGGCAGAGTTCCAGAAATTCAAAGCCCGCGTCCCGCAGCAGGTGGATTATCTCCTGCGGAAAAAGGAAGCGCATCGTGTGGCTCTCCTCCACCTCGGAGAGAAGCTGCTCGCCGCAAAGGCGTAGCACCCTATAATGGACGGTCACCGTCTGCCGAAGAATGTCCATCTCAGGGTGAGCGAGTCGCAGAATGCGCTCACCCTCGCCCTCCACCATCTTGCAGCGCTCAGCGGGGGGATCACCCAGCACACCGGGGCCATACCAGACATCGAACAGGAAGAGCCCCCCCGGCTCCAGGTGGCGCTCAGCGGTGCTGAACGCCCGCAGCAAGTCCTCCTGCTCGATCTGGTACGACATGACGGCAAACATGGAAATTACCGCGTCGAAGTGTTCCGCAACGTCCACCTCGCGCACATCGCCTACCTCAAGGCGAGCGGAGAAGCCCGCGCCGCCCAGTTTGCGGCGCGCACCCTCCAGCATCTCGGGGGAGCGGTCCACCCCCGCCACCTCATAGCCCCGCTGCGCCAACGGCAGCAGGTGCCCCCCGGTCCCGCAGCCCAGGTCCAGGATGCGGCGAACCGGGCTCGTCGCGTACTGTGCAAAGACCTGCTCCACGAAGTCGCACTCGCCCTCGTAATCTTTTTCCTGGTACAGGCTATCGTAGAAGCTGGCATACGCACCAAATACGCTCACGCCAGCACCCCGCGCACCGCCGCGCAGACCCGGTCCAGTTGGGACTCGGTCAATGCCAGGCCAGAGGGAAGGTAGAGGCCCTGGCGCGCGAGCCGCTCCGCGATGGGGTAATGTTCAGCCTCGAAGAGACCCATCTTCTGGAAGACGGGCTGCTCGTGCATGCCCAGGAAGAAGGGGCGCGTCTGCACGTCTCGCTCCGCTAGCCGCGCGGCAAAGGTCTCAGCATCCAGCCCGCGCGCCTCGTCCAGAACTACCCCGTACATCCAATAAACATGTCGTGCCCACGGCTCCTCAACGGGCAGATGTAGCCCCTCGATACCCTGAAGTTGCTCCGTGTAGCGCTGCCCCATCCACCGTTTATGGGCGAGGAATTGCTCAATTTGCGCGACCTGCGCCACGCCGATGGCCGCCTGCATGTTGGTGAGGCGGTAGTTGTTGCCCAGCTCGGTGTGATAAAAGCGCCGCTCCGGGCGAAAGCAGAGGTTGCGGAAACCACGCAGCCGCTCGGCGTATCCAGGATCATCGGTGAGCACCATACCCCCCTCACCCGTCGTGATGATCTTGTTAGCATAGAAACTGAAGGTGCTCAGCTCGCCGAAGCTCCCGCAGCGCTGCCATTGTCCTTCGGCGCTGGTGTGGCCGCGTAGATACTCTGCGCCATGCACCTCCGCCGCATCCTCGATG
>JACCSL010000398.1 GCA_013812995.1 Ardenticatenales bacterium
CCACCTACATGGGGGATGCCAACCAACGCTTCGTGGTTCCCCTGGAGGGGCATCATCACCACCTTGTCTGCAACCATTGCGGTGAGGTGCGGGAGCTGGACGAGTGTTACTTTGGCAGTGCCCTGGCAGACATCAGTGCCCGGACCGGCTTCGCCATCAAGAGCCATCTGGTCGAGTTGTATGGTACCTGCACCGGTTGCCAATCATGAAAGTAGAGCTGTGTCATGCAAGAGGTTGAACAAGGGCTTGTCACACCGGGGCGGCGACTGCGCCGCTCCCGTGGCTTGAGCAAGCAGACGTGGACCCAGATTTTTGTTGTAGTCGGATCACTGGCTATCTATGCCTTGCTGGTATGGACGGGAACCATAGAGCAACTGCTGGGGGGCGAGATCACCCTTGACGATCTCGGGGCAGGCTTCAACACGCTTACAACCATTTTCCTGGGCATCTTCATTGAGGCGGCAGCATTCCTGCTCCTCGGTGTGCTCATGTCGGCCATTATCCAGGTCTTCATCACGGCTGACATGCTGGAGCAGTGGGTGCCCAAGAACCGCCTTGGCGCTACCCTGATGGGCTGCATGATGGGACTCATCTTCCCCGTCTGCGAGTGTGGTAGCGTGCCTGCCGCGCGCCGCCTGATGGCGAAGGGCGCGCCGGTACCGCTGGGCGTGGCATTCTTGCTCGCCGCCCCCGTCATCAACCCCGTCGTCATCGCCTCCACCTGGGTTGCCTTCGGCGGGGATCCCTGGATCGTCGGCGGCCGCATTGGCCTGACGATTCTGATTGCCTCTGTGATAGCCCTGGTGTTTAGCTTCCATCCCAAATCGCGCTCCCTGCTGGCCCCCGCCGCCCTCCAGGCGACCTCGGCCCATCAGGACTGCTGCGCGCCCGGCGTGAAAACGACCTGGGGCGAGCGTGGGCGGGCCGTGGCCGCGCATAGCTCGACGGAATTTTTCGAGATGGGGCAGTATGTGGTGCTGGGGGCCTTCCTGGCGGCCCTCGCCCAGACGGTGATTCCCCAGGAATTGCTGCTCCAGATTGGTGGCAATCCCATCTCCTCTGTGCTGGTGATGATGCTGCTCGCCCTTATCCTGTCCATCTGCTCCACGGTCGATGCCTTCGTCGCGCTTAGCTTTGCCACGACCTTCAACACGGGAGCCATCCTGGCCTTCCTGGTGTTTGGACCAATGATTGACATAAAAGCGGTGCTCCTGTTTATGAGCACCTTCAAGCGGCACGCAGTCGTTCTCCTGGTGACGCTTGCCACGCTGCTTTCCTTCCTGACAGCCGTCTGGATCAATCTGAATGTTGGATAGCAGATAGAGGAAAAGAACAGGCTAATGGCTTACTCTCCGACCCCTATTCACGATGTCCCTGACCACCGTGCGCCCTCGCGCTGGCTGCCGCTCTGGCAGGCCGCGCTGATTGGCCTGACGGGGCTCATGCTGCTCATCAAGATCTATACCGGTACCCTGCCACTCTATGTTCACACCCGCTATACCCCGCTCATCCTGGGCACGGGCGTGACGCTGCTCCTGCTCGCGCTGCTCCAGAGCTGGTTCACGCTGCGCAGCCCGGAGGGTGTGCACATCCATGGTCACGAGCACGGAGCGACTTCCTGGCGCTCGGTGGCGATGCTGGCGCTGCTTGTGCCGATTGTGCTTGGGTTGTTCGTTCCGTCCCGCGCGCTCGGCAGTGCTGCCATCGACACCCGCGGATTCGGAACGAGCGGGACCGGCATCCGCACCGTTCAATCCGTGGCGGGGGAGTCTGCTCTCATTGGCATTCCCGACCCCACCCAGTGGACGATGCTCGACTGGGTAAACGCACTGCTCTATCAGCCAGACAATCCCCGCCTCCAGGGGCAGCCCATTGAGCAGACGGGCTTTGTCTGGCGACGTGGCGAGATGGAGCAGAGCCAGTTTATCCTTTCCCGCTTCGTCCTCTCCTGTTGCACCGCTGACAGTCTGGCGATTGGCCTCCCCGTGGTCTGGCCCGAGGCATCCGCCCTCCAGAGCGATGGCTGGGTCCGCGTCCGAGGGACCGTGGGGCTGGCCAATGTCATGGGCCACCAGGAGGCTGTCATCCTGGCCGAAGAGGTTGTTCCCATTGAGCAGCCTGCCGAACCCTATCTCTACCCCTAGCTGGAAATATCTGCCGTCATGGTTCCCACCGACTATATTGATGTAGAGCCGCCCGTTTCCACCCAACGCTACTGGACCGGGGTGGCCCTTTTTATTGGAGCCCTGCTCATCGCCATCGCGGCGGTGCTGTTTCAGGGTAGCCACGCCACCGTGCGCGCCCGTCGCCTGCTCCCTGCGCCTGACAGCAGCGTGAGTGTTTACCCCACGATTCGCGTTCTCTTTACCCGGCCGCTGGACAAATCAACCGTGGAAGGGGCTGTCGTGATAGAGCCTGCCGTTCCCTTCGATATTGCCTGGTCGGAGAACGAGCTGCGGCTTCTGCCTCGCGTCCCCCTCCAGGCAGGGAACAGCTACAAGATCACGATTGGCCCTGGCGTGCGGGATGCCACGGGGGTGGAACTGGAGGGCACGCTGGAGTGGCAGTTCAGCACCCGTGAGCCGCAGGTAGCCTTCATCCGCCCCGGTGCCGATGGCAATGGCGAGCTATGGATTGCCACGCGCGACGGCCAGGGTGGCCATCGGCTCTCCGCGCCCGGCCAGAGCGTGCAGGATTTTGACGCCTCCTCGGATGGGAGCATGGTGGCCTACAGCGTGTCGGAGGGACCGAGCACGGTCAATCTCTGGCGCGCCGAGCCAGAGCGCGGCGGTCTGACCCGCCTGACCAATGGCAGCAATATTCTCTACAGTGCGCCGCGCTTCAGCCCCGCTGGGGATCTGCTGGTGGTTGAGGTACGGCAGATTGTCACGGTGGGGGATCAGGGAGATGTGCTCAGCCCGCCTTCCCTGGAGCTGCGCCGCCCCCTTGATGGTAGCCCGGCAGGCCAGGTGTATGGCAAGGAGCAGGAGATCGGGCACTCGCCGCGCTGGTCGCCCACGGGCACCCACCTTGCCTTCTACGAGGCCAATAGTGGCTCTGTCGGAGTGTTCAACTTTACGAGCGATGTGCTCTTTTTCCCTGGCGAGAGCGCCTATCTGGGCGAGCAGACATGGTCCCCGGACAGCCGCGCGCTTGTCTACACCATCGTGAACCCCACCTCTGAGGGTGGTGCCCAGCAGATGCTTGTGGTGCGGGATCTTCAACTCGGCACCGAGAGCATTCACGGGGAGCGGATAGGGGATCAGGCCGATCCCGCTTGGAGCCCTGATGGAGCGTTGATCGCTTATGCCTATCGTCCCCCGCCAGGGGCCGACATCGGGGCGGGCATCTGGGTCATGCGCCCCGATGGCACAGGCAAGGTGCTTCTCGTCTCGGAGCCGGGTGTCATCTACTCTCAACCCCTCTGGTCCCCGGATGGTGAGTGGCTTCAGTTCGGCCGCTTCAACCCCTCTGATACCGAGGCCACGCAGAGCCTCTGGGTCATTCGCCGCGACGGGACGGAACCGCACCGCGTCTCTGAGGTAGGCTTCCAGCATGGCTGGGTGCCCTGATATTTGTCGTGCCTCAACGCTGCCTCATAGCTCTTGACAGATAAAAATAGTCTTCCAGAGAGAGCATGATAGCTTTTGACAGTTTAAATACGCTATAACTTGGACCATTCGGACTCAGAAATCTTCGTGTGGCACTGTGCCACGTAGAACCTTCAAGGAATGGTCTCCAAAATGTATGCGACAATAACCACTCACCTCCAAACCATCGTTGTCGAGCGAGCCGGTCCAGTGGTTTATCTGACTCTCGACCGTCCCGATGTCCGCAATGCCATGAACATGCGCATGGTCGAGGAGATTCGGGATTTCTTCCTGAGTCTCGCGGATGATCGCTCGATTCGATGCATCATCCTGCGCGGCGCGGCGGAGACTTTCTGTGCGGGGGCCGACATCAAGGAGATGCGCGACC
>JACCSL010000412.1 GCA_013812995.1 Ardenticatenales bacterium
CGCTCTTCGGCGCTCAAGGTAATCGCAGGGGGTTTCGGTCCGGGCATGATCGTTCTCCTGGGGCAGATTTTGCCCTTATTTTACCCCACTTTTATCCCTGGTCCTATTTGGGCCTCTCTGTACTAGCGCCATTGCCGCTCGCTAGTAGGCACCCTGCGGGGTGCCTTTTTTTGTCGGGATAGGGTGTTTCCTGGCGGGCTTATGGCGGAGAAGAAATCAAGCCGCAATGGCGGGATAAGCCGCAAAACGAATCTATTTTGGCGCAATGCTGCATAGTCACGGCGGGCTCTGTGGATAAGTAAAGAATAAGGTGTATAACACCCTCGTTTTATGGCGGATTCTGTGGATAAGCGGCGGGACTATGGCGGGATCTGGCGTCCGGGGCGTCCGGGGTAGTCAAGATGTCATGTCACTTTGCCTATTTTTTTGTCCCGGTGGCGGGCTGGGGGCATTCCTGGCGGGATTTTGGCGGGATAAGGGCTTCCATGTCGTTAATCTGTGGATAACTCCTGGATAAGTGGCGGGATTATCCACAGATGCCCCTAAAAACGTGGATATTAACTTTTTATGACAAGCGTTGTCCTCTCGTGCACACCCACCCCTCTGTGATTCTCGTTCAATTCTCTCATATCTTTATGGCGGGATGATCTCGGGAGCAGCCTAAAGCGTACGATATTTATGTCAACTAAAGCCCCCGCTCTCTTTTTCGCGCCCTACCCCCTACCCTATGGCGCTTTGCAGCACCTTTTATGGCGGCATAGCATCCTGGCTGGCGGGCGCATGACGTGATGCTGTCGGGCACGGCGGAATCTTGTGGATAAGTGGCTTATCGTGGCGTGCTTTCCGCCATCAGCCGGGTTGATTGGCCGAAAGATGTCGTCAAGGAAAATAGATATGGCGGGAGGAGGCGGTTCAGCCGTAGCAAAATGGCGAGATAGAAGGAATTTAGAGAGAAATAGCTTCTTCGCAAAGCCGTCCTATCTTGCGAGATAGTGTCGGAAGAAGAAGATTTTGGGGTGAATATTGGCGGGAGCCCCCTCTTGTATGTGGCGTGAGGAAGCGGGTAGCATAAAACAAGAGCGGAGTCTGAGTTGACTCCGCTCCTGATTGAACTTCAGGTCCGGCGATCGGCTGCCACCGATCTTGCCCGCCGAAACCCCGCAACAGCCGTGCGAGGTCTGCCATCCTCGCTCTTTTGCCGTTGGTTGCTACAGTGTAGCAAAAGTCAACGCGCCGCGTCAAGGGGGATTGGCTTTTTAGAGGTAGATTCATGACATCGCCATTTTTTTCCGTCTTGCCCGGACACGATCTGGCCTATAACGAGATAGTCAAGCCGAGCCGGCGCTGGTCCTTTTCCTACTATTTTCTTTACCGCTGGCTCCCCCTCCTGCACCCTCAGCAGTCTATGTTAATCCAGGTGCTCCGCCAGTGTACCTGGCAGAATGGGCGGCCCACCGGGCGCTGCCAGCTTGCCAATGCCACCCTCTGCCGCCTCCTTGGCTGGGCCGAGAGCAGTCACAAGACGCTGCTGGCGGAATTGGAGCGGCCGCTGTCGGAATGGTTCATCCAGCGGGAGCGCACGCGCAAGCGCCATGTCACGGAGGGCCATGCCGTCGAGGGGGCTCCACGCTACCGCATCTCAATGGATGAGCCCCTCACACCGCGCGATCAGGCGGCGCTAGAGGCGCTGCTACGCACCGCGCATCCCGCCACGCCCTACGAGGCGGCAGAGGTGCTCTCTGGCCTCTCTGAGCAGCGCAGCCGGGAATTGTGGGCACAGCTGGATACGCAGGCCGTTCCCGCCACGCTTCCCGCCGCGCCCGCCACCGTCGCCGACATCGCCTGCGCGGTGTGGACACACATTGGCCCAGCGCTGTCCCAACAGCGCGCCTTCGCCGAGAGCGCCGAGCGTTGCCAGCTACGCATCACCGGGGCCGGGTACGCTCACATGGAACTGGATTATCTCCTGCGGAGCTGGCTCCCCGAGCTGGGCATCAACAATACCTGGCTGACGATCATCCTGCGCGCGCGCTGCTTCTACGATCCCAACACCGGCGAGAGCCGTGACACGGTAACCATCAGCCGCCGCGAGCTAGAGGCGCAACTGGGCATCCCGGAGCGCAGCTTTCGCCGCCTGCTGCGCGACGACCAGACGCTCTCGCTCTTCCACATCTCGCCCGCCGACGCGCCCGTAGACCCCGCCAACCCGCGCACCCTGCCACACCGAGGCGATCTCACCTTTCACCTGGCCTATCCCTTGCTGCCGATCTGTCCTCCCGATCAGGGGCGCTATGAGGGGCTGCTGCTGGGTCGCGAGGCAGAGTTATCCACAACCGGCCAGGCAGCCCGGCTC
>JACCSL010000429.1 GCA_013812995.1 Ardenticatenales bacterium
TTGCTACTCTGCAACAGAATTCACAGAGCGTCTCCTCGCTTCTGACAGAGGTCGAACGGCTCCAGCAGCAGATTACCACCGTGGCTACCCAGTCACAACAACTCCAGGCGGATGCGGAGCGAGTCGAGCGAGACAATCCCTCCCTTGCTCCCTTTCTCATAACACTTACCACGACCCTCCCACCGCGTATGAGAATCACCGGGATTGTTGCAAACGGCCCTAACCGCTTCCTGGTAAAAGGAGAGGCGGGTTCCGATGCGTTGGTCATCGAGTATGCCAACGCGCTCAAGCTAAAGCCGGGTATTCGTGCCGTCACGCCCAGCTCCGTCCAGCAGTTGCCTGGTACGGACACACCAGGCGCTGTGACCTGGACACTAGAGGTCGAGCGATAGCTTGTGAGTGCTCAAATTTACCTCCTGGCCCCCGATGCTGACCTGTTGAAGCGATGCAAGGGGGCCTTCGATGAGCTAAATTGCCCCTGGCAAGTGATCGCCTCGGTAGAGGAAGCTGTGCAGATCATCCAGGGACCTGCGCTGCTTTACTTCCCCATGAAGACGATAAAAGAGTTGGCCCTCATTTCACCCCTGCGCCTCCAGGTTCCTTCCGTCGATGTCGTGGTTGTTGCAGCGAAGGGCTCACTGGAGGAGGCGACGGAGGTGCTCCGCAGCGGCGGGACAGATTATCTCTACCCACCGCTGAGCAAAGAAAAGCTTACTCAGAGCGTCAAGCGCTGGCAAGGGCGGCGTGCTACCACCAACGACACCGCGCGACTTTTTCAGATCATTGCTCTGATGGAGCTGGGGCGGACGCTGACGGGAACCCTGCACCTAGATGAACTTTACGATCAGATTATCGAGCAAGTCCAGCGCGCCTTTGTGCCCGATACCGTTTCGCTCATGCTGCTGAACCCCCAGAGCGAGCGTCTGCGACTGGTGGCGCAACGGGGGCTCTCTTCCAATGCCGTGCCTGGCACGGAAGTCACGCTGGAGGAGGGCATTGCGGGGAAGGTGGTGCGTGATGGGGAGCCCCAACTGCTGCTGGGCGGGCTCCAGGGTACCATCTTTGAGGGAATGGCGCGTCGGGAGAACGACATCGGGAGTGCTATGAGTGTTCCTCTGAATACTCAGGGCAATGTCCTTGGGGTTCTGAACGTGAACCGCTATCAGGGCCGCCCAAGTTACACCGAGAACGATGCCACGCTACTCTATATCTTTGCCGCCCAGATTGCCATCGCTGTCCAGAACGCGCAGCTCTATGAGAGTCTGCGTGAAGAGCGCGACCGCATTATTCAGGCGCAGGAAGAGGTGAGGCGGGAACTGGCGCGAGACCTCCACGATGGGCTGACACAGGTTCTGGCGGCATTGGCCGTCAACATCGGCCATTTGCGAACGCTGGTGCGCGAGGAGCGGCTCAATCTGGAGGAGGTGCAGGAGGAGCTGGAGTTTTTACGCTCCATCGCCCGCCAGGCCATCCATGATGCACGAACGCTCATCTATGGGCTGCGCCCTCTGGTTCTGGAGACACAGGGGCTGGTGGTGGCGCTGGAACATTACCTGACAACGGTGCGAGATGGGGATAAGCGCACCCAGTACCTGTTCACTCACGAGGGGTGCAGCGATGTTTCCCACCTGGCCGCAAACGTGGCCCGCATGATTTTTGCCATCTTGCAGGAGGCAATCAACAACGCCCGCAAACATGCCCGCGCCCAGGTTATTCAGGTGGAGCTACGCTGCACGGGCGAGGGTAAACATCGTATTATCGAAACAGGCGTACGAGACGATGGTACAGGGTTCAACATGAGCCAGGTGGAGAAGAATTACGATCAGCGGTATAGCTTTGGACTGCTCAACATGCGCGAACGCGCCACGCTGATCGACGGGACCTTTCACATGGAGAGTAGTCCTAGCGGCACGGTGGTGCAACTCCGCGTTCCCTGGCGCGAGGGGCAGAAAACAGAGTAACGGGGCGACTTGGTCGCCCCGTTCTTTTAATCTTTTTCGTTCCGTTCCTCTTGCCGGTTGGTCAGCCGACGAACCACCCTATCCACCAGAATCTTCCTGGCCTCCAGCCAGCTCTGCTCGGCCTCCCCTTCCTCCGTTTCAGCCAGTGCTTGAGGACTGAAGCGCTGCTTGCTGAACAATTCAGCCAGACGGCGTAGCGGGGGACGGACTGCCGGAACCTGCTGCCCCAGCCGCTCAGCATACTCC
>JACCSL010000441.1 GCA_013812995.1 Ardenticatenales bacterium
GGGGAAATGGGGAAATCCCCTTCTGCTCTTCCTGATTCTGATTCCCGATTCCCGTAGCCGTCAGCCTCATCGGCCCTGATTGAGCTGCTTGACCCCCCGACTTTTTAGCGCTCTCAAACGAGAGTATTAGCTTAGGGCCTTCTGGTAAATTGGGGTTGAACAAGAGCCAGCCAGGGTACTTTCAGAAGATCACTGAAAAGGCACTGGTTCATCTTGTGACAAATTGCTCCGGTGGACTGGCGCTCTTAGAGAGAAATCTTGCCCGATTGCGATTTGACAGTCGCCTCAAAACCTTAAGTTGTCACTGATGACATTAGCAGATATATCTGGGGGTATTCGACCCCTGTTACATCGGCTATTGTAACTTAGCGGATGTATTGGCCTGCGCTGCTCTAAAGTGAGTCTTTTTTACACGCATCCCGAAGGTATGCCAGGCAAGGAGCTAGAGGGTTACCATCGGGTTCATGCAAAAACCCCCAACATCATCCGCCAACGGCAATATTGTTGACACACTCGACAAGACACAGGCCAGCACGAGAGCGCCAACCTCATGCAACCCTTCAATCGGCGCGTGGCGGAGGAGCCGTGTGTGCTCAGCACGAGCATGGTGGTGGCTGTCAGGATCGCTTGATGGATGCCATGTCAGGAGTGTATCACATGCGCCACGGCCTCGTCGAGGGTCATTGCCTGACCCTCAGCCCAGGTGCTGGCAAACACCGTCTCACTAAAAGAGGCGCGGCTAGCGGCCAGCATCTCATCAAAGAGCGTCTGGCTCAGGGGATACAGTTTTTGCCCCATCGCCGTGCACTGCGTCTCCACCGTAGCGAGCAGACGGAGCGCGAGATGCGCTGACCCAGGGGCCCCCTCATTCATCATCAAAGCCGTCAGCCCTACCAGGATAGTGGCGACCAATGCGTTCTCCCCGAACGCCTGGGCCATTGCCAAACTCTCTCGATAATAGAGCCCGGCGCTCTCGCTATCTCCCCGCCGATAGGCCACCAGTCCCAGGTTGCTGAGGGAGGTAGCGATCCCTGCTTTGTCACCGATCTCCCGCCGGAGCGCCAAGCTCTCCTCGAAGCGCGCCTGCGCCACCTCGTACTGCCCCAGCAGGGTCGCTACGTCCCCCAGCCCATTCAGGGAATCGACAATCCCGCGCTTCTCGCCCATCTCCTGCCGCAACACCAGGGTCTGCTCGAAGCGCGCCTGAGCTGCCTCATACTGCCCCTCGAACAGCGCCACCAGGCCCAGGTTGTGCAACGCATGAGCCCTCCCTGCCTTATCACCCATCTCCCGCCGTAGCTCCAGGCTTTCCTCGCCCCGCGTCCGCGCCACCGAGTACTCCCCCTGAAACATCGCCACCAGCCCCAGGTTGTGCAGGGAGCTGGCGATGCCCGCTTTGTCGCCTATCGCGCGCCGCAATGCCAGGCTTTCCTCCCACCGCGTCTGCGCCCTCTTTTTGTCCGCCTGATTCCATGCCAGCCCACCCAGCAGGTTCAGGGAAGCAGCAATTCCTTGCTTATCCCCGATCCCCTGTCGCAGCGCGAGGCTTTCCTCCGCGTGCGTCTGGGCGGAGGCATAGTTGCCTTGCCCTATCTCCACACTCGCCAGGTGGAAAAGTGCATAGGCTACCCCTGGCTGGTCGCCCTGCGCCTGGCAGCGCGTGCAGCTCTGCTCCAGGTAGTCACGCGCCGTCTCATAGTTTCCCAGGTGCCAGGCGACCACGCCCAACTCCGCCAACGTCTGACTGACCCCCCGTGCCTCTTCGGCCAATGGTTCCCACTGCGCCAACGCCTGGAGCAGCCGCGCCTGCGCCTCCTCATACTGCCCGCGCTGGCCGTACAGTTTTCCCAACGCCTGCACACTTTGCGCCTGTGCCTCTGCATCGCTCGCACTGGTAGCCAGGGCCAGCGCGCTCTGGTAGTGATGCTCCGCCGCCGCCCACTCGCCCACCAACTCCAGGACCGCGCCCAGGCGCAGGTGGATTTCCACCTGCGTTCTGATCTCCTCCAGCAGGGACAGCAACCGCTCATAGTAGACCTGGGCGGCGCTGTTGGCATAATTTGCCTGGGCGGCTTCACCCGCCTGACGCAGATACTCACGGCTCTTGGCACGGTTCTCACTGTGGGCGTAGTGATAGGCCAGCAGGTCCACATAGCCCTCTACCGCTGCGCTTCCCTGGGCTTCCAGGAACGCCGCCAACTGCTCGTGCAGAGGAGCGCGGGTGGCATAGGGTAGGCTCTCGTAGGCCACCTCGCGCGTGATGATGTGCTTGAAGAGATAGATCGGCTCCGGCTCCAGCTGCTCCAACGGGGTGAGGTCCAGCCGACTGAGGGCGTCCAGATCGCGTCGTACCGTGCTCATCTCGCCCAGCGCGGGATAGTAGCCCAGCAGCCAGGTCAGGCGGAAAAGACGCCCAATGATGCTGGCAACCTTGAGTGTTACCTTCTGCGCTTCAGTCAGGCGATCGATGCGGCTCAGGATGAGGCTGTGGAGGCTGGTCGGGAGTTCGAGAGACTCCAGCCCCTGCATGTCATAGGGGTCCAGCCCCTGATCGTGGAGATAGTTGAGCAGCTCCTCCAGATAGAAGGGATTGCCCTGCGCGCGCTCCGCCAGGTGCTCCAGCAGGGTCGGGGGCGGCTGCCGGGATTCCTGCGGGTTCAGGTGCGCCAACCGACTGACGAGGAGCTGGGCTGCTTCCGGTGGGCTCAACTCCGTGAGCGGCAGGAGCGTGAAATAGGGCAGGGTTGTGA
>JACCSL010000466.1 GCA_013812995.1 Ardenticatenales bacterium
AAACCAGCCGAACCAGAGCAGCCCGGTGCCCATCACCGTCATCGTGACGTTGTGCGGCTCCATCGGCTCCTTGCCATAGCCCAGCCGCTGGCCTAGCACCCTGGCGCAGACCAGCGCGGAAATGCCCGAGGTGATGTGAACGACGGTCCCTCCCGCGAAGTCCAGCGCGCCCAGACCGCGCAGCCAGCCGCCATCCGCCCAGACCCAATGCGCTACCGGGTCGTAGACCAGCGTTGCCCAGAGCAGCGAGAAGATGGCGAACGCCTTGAAGCGCTTGCGCTCCGCGAAGGCCCCTGAAATCAGCGCGGGAGTAATCACCGCGAACATCATCTGGTAGATCATGAACGCCTGGTGCGGGATGGTCGCCGCGTAGGTCGGATTCGGCTCGGCCCCCACGCCCGCCAGCCCCATCCATTCCAGCCCGCCGATGACGCCGCCCTTGTCCGGCCCGAAGGCGAGCGTGTAGCCCCAGAGAACCCACTGGACGCTGATGAGTGCCAGCATGAAGAAGCTGTGCATGAGCGTCGAGAGCACGTTTTTCTGCCGCACAAGTCCACCGTAGAAAAGCGCCAGCCCCGGCGTCATGAGCATAACGAGTGCGGTGGAGATGAGGACCCAGGCTGTGTCTGCTCCGTTGATGGCTTCCATATAAACTCTCTCCCGTGAAAATAAAAACAGCACCACAACCCTTGGGCGGCTGCGGTGCCGTATCTGAGGAACGAGCGCAGTATAGGCCAATGGTGTACCAGGGTACTATGGGAAGAGTGACCAGGATTCGGAGGAATGATTTGGGCAGGTTGCACAAAGCGCAGGGGAGAATCCTCTTGTATTGCTTACCCTTCCTATATTACAATCAGGATAGGCAGGGCCAACTGAAAGTAAGGGAGCAGGTTTCTGTGACTAAAAAACGAAAATATCGAGTGCTCTCACTGTTTTCAGGCGGAATGGGGCTTGATCTAGGTCTGGAGCAGACAGGTCGATTTGAAACAGTGGTGTGCATAGAAAAAGAAAAGGCATTTTGCGATACCATACGGCTCAATCACAGCAAAGGACGGCTTTCAAGAAACTTGCAGATCTTGGAGGCTGATATTTCAGCCCTTGACCCAAAGCATGTGCTGAATGAGTTGAAGGTCGATCCTGAGTCTATTGATGTGGTGGTTGGCGGCCCACCTTGCCAGTCCTTCAGCACCGCAGGTCGCCGGGGCACCACGCAGGATCCCAGGGGAACATTGCTGTGGGACTATCTTCGCTTTATACAATACATTAAGCCGAAAATATTCTTGATGGAAAACGTCCGTGGTTTACTTTCTGCGGCATTAAAGCATAGACCTCTTACCGAACGCCCGGATCAAGGGGGTGCCCCACTGACAGATGAGGAAATGCCCGGTTCAGTCGTGAATCTATTTGCACAAGATTTAGCCACGCTGGAGGGCGTTGGATATCACCTGGATATATTCGAGGTAAACGCAGTCAATTATGGTGCCCCGCAACTTCGTGAAAGAGTTTTATTTATTGGTAATTGTTATGGGAGAGAAATTGATTTCCCACAGCCCACTCATGGAAACGACTCCCCTGCGAAAAGCAAGGGGAGCCAGCCGAGTTTATTTGACGAAGAGGCAAAAATTCCCTGGCGAACCCTGGGGGAGACAATTGGCGATTTAGAGGAAGAAAACCCGGTCGTTCTAGATTTTAGCCCAA
The DNA here is from genome assembly GCA_013812995.1 of Ardenticatenales bacterium. GTDB lineage: Bacteria > Chloroflexota > Anaerolineae > Ardenticatenales > Ardenticatenaceae > JACCSL01. Next base: position 1,699 of record JACCSL010000466.1, read on the forward strand.
GGAAAAAAAGCTTCCTGGCGATGGTCCCTCCTGGTTCAAACTGGAGAAGTCTGCCTGTAGAAGTTCAAATAGAGTCAATGGGAAAAGCATGGTATGCGAAAGGCGGGCGTTCTGGTTGGTGGCGTAGACTGACGTTCGATCTGCCTTCACCGACTCTTGTTACAATGCCAAATCACGCTAGCACATCTCTTTGTCATCCCACTGAGACACGTGCTCTATCTATACGTGAGTATGCGAGAATTCAGGAGTTTCCTGATGAGTGGGAATTTTCTGGTACTGTTTCTCAACAATATGCACAGGTAGGAAATGCCGTACCTACGCGTCTAGGAAAAGTGGCGGGAGATGTAATTGCAACTGAGTTAGACTCTATTATGCTAAATAACCTCACCCCCCATAAACACCCTACTTCGGACCCAAGGATTGTATATCTTCAGTCTCACATTAGAACCCGCCAATGGTTTAAAAATGGGAGGGTGCATGTGTGGTCTGATGGCGAAGACAACAACGATGCTAGCTACGCGTTACCTAAAACTATCCGAAAGGTCAAATCTATCTAGCTATGGCAAAGAAATCTTATCCGGAATTACCAAAGCCCGGAACGATCGTAATATCTAAGAAAAGCTTATTACAACAATTACAACTTGTTGATGCAGATAATGCTCGCAGGGAGCGAGTTCTACGTTTAGAAACCGCTTTTCGGAATAAAATAGATCCTCATATAACAGCATTGCCAGCGGGGAGTGCGAAATTTCGCAAGTTTAGTACGAGTCCTTACGTACTATTGATCCATGCAAGGCAAAATCAATATACCAAGATAAGTGAGATCGAGTCCGATATACTACCAGCGAAACTATTCTCATCTATGGAGACATCAGCAGGGCGAATGATAGAGGAGGTTGTAATACCGGAATACGGATGGTCGGTGGTTCCAAGTGAAATGCATACCGCTAATTCAGCGTTAGATGGAAAAAGGCCAGGCCCTGAAGTCCTTCAGCTTGTTACCTTGAAAAGTGGTCCAAGATGTCTTAATGATGAAATGAGTGAGAATTTCGCTGATGCAATCATTGGTAATTATCATGAATGGAGTAGAGAATCAGGCTTAACCCACATTGATTTTACCTATGGAGTACTTTATGGTACACAAAAAATGTCAAACAAAAAGGATTGGCATATTCTCAGAAAGATCAAGGAAAAGAGAGCGAATTCTATCAGCATATCACCAGACCACCAATGGAGCTGTCAATTTAGAGAGAATGGAATTACTGTTGATGTGGCAGTAAGAATTGGGCTTGATTGGTGGAATCATCTTGGAGGTGAGCTCTGTTTTATCGAGGTGTTCACCGCTCTCATTCGTGCCTGTATAAACCCTGGCCTGTCAGATGATAGAAGTCATAACTACATAATATCTGATTTGGGCGACATAGTGAACACAGCTTGTATTCAGGAATACTACAATGTATCTCTATTACAGCGAAGCCAACTACCTTGGTTATTTCTGATAGGACGGCATTTTTGCGATTCGCTATCAGATTAGACATCAAACACGATCATAGACAGCTAATGTGCTCATCGATGGATTTCAATACTGAACTAATGTGCATACGATCCATATACCTAGTTTAACCTCGCCAAAAGGGCAAAATATCTCTTTGCCCTCCTCATGCACTATTACGTTGCACTCATCCCCTCTACTCTACACTCAAACAGATAATGAAGACAAGGAAACATTATGCACTATCGACGACTTGGAAGCAGCGGCATGAAGGTCAGTACGGTGGCGTTGGGGGGTTGGATCAACTACGGGGAGGGCAAGGTCGAGCAGGAATCAGGGCGGAAGATTGTCGAGCGGGCCTACGAGTTGGGCATCAACTACTTCGATCTGGCGGATGTGTATGGACGCGGCGGCGCGGAGAAAGAGATGGGCGCGGTGCTCAAGCAGTACCCGCGTCACACGCTCGTCATTGCCAGCAAGGTCTTCGGACCGATGAGCGACGAGGTAAATGATCGGGGCCTCTCGCGCAAACACATTCTGGAGAGTATCGACAAGAGTCTCTTGCGGCTTGGCACCGATTATCTGGACATTTATTTCTGCCACCGCCCCGACCCCGACGCCCCCATCGAGGAAACCGCGCGCGCCATGCACACGATCATCGAGCAGGGCAAGGTGCTGCACTGGGGGACGTCGGAGTGGAATGAGGCGCAACTCGTCGAGGCGTATGAGGTCTGCGAGCACTACAGTCTGCACAAACCGCGCGTCGAGCAGCCGCAGTATTCCATGCTTGTCCGCGAGAACGTCGAGGCGCAGCTTCGCCCTGTCGCGGAGCCGCGCGGGATTGGCCTGGTGGTCTGGTCGCCACTGGCGATGGGCATGCTCACGGGCAAGTACGATGCGGGCGTCCCCGAGGACTCACGCTTCGGGCGGGAGGAGTGGGCCAAGGAGCGCTACCTCACCGACGAGACCGCCGAGAAAGTGCGCCGCCTCAAGCCCATCGCCGATGAGCTAGGCATCAGCCGCGCGCAGTTGGCGCTGGCGTGGGCGCTGCGCCTGCCGCTGGTCAGCAGCGTCATCACGGGCGCGACAAAGGTGCAGCAGGTCGAGGACAATGCCCGCGCCGCCGAAGTGGCGCTCTCTGAGGATGTGGTGAGGAGGATCGAGGAGATTCTGGGGAACACCCCGTAGGAAGTCCAGGCATGACGACACATCCGATACTTTCTGTGCTAATTGCAATTGCGGGCGTACTTCTGCTGGTCATGTTG
>JACCSL010000475.1 GCA_013812995.1 Ardenticatenales bacterium
GGCAAGTTTCTGACTAACTTCCTTTTTTCCATGTCTATGCTCAGACCCGACATCCACAATAGTCCCAACGCCTTTGGTCCATCCCTCACAGAGGGGTTGGGCTTGCTGCTTCACAATGGATAAAGTCGAGCTTAGTACTACAGCGACACTTATTGGAAGCCTACGCACGCAGCGACGGGGGAGGGTGCAAAATTTCCAAGACTTGATCCCAGATACCCGTTTGCTTCCAACGAAGATAGCGTGAATAAGCGGTGGACCAGGAACCAAAGCGGTCGGGCAAGCCCCGCCAGGAGGATCCCGTGCGCTGAACCCATAAAATCGCACTCACCATCAAACGATGATCGTGTGCCGGACGCCCGATCGGGGGCTTTTGTGGGGGTAAGATAGCCAATAAACGCACCCATTGCTCGTCGGTCACCGCCCACGATAAACCTTGCTTCGGGGCGGGAGACACAGCCGCTTGGGAAATGGGGTGTTGGCGGCGTCGCCTTGCCATATGAGCCCGTTTGGCAATGGCTTGATGGTGTCGCCGCCACCGGGACCAGGCAAGACGAAACGCAAAGGGCTTGGGCGTTTCGTGGAGCGCCAGCAACAAACGGCGCACCTCGGGCAACGTCAACGGAATCAAGTCAGCCCCTTTCACTTTTTTTGCTGCTCTTGAGCATGTGCCACTTGGCGAGTCACCGCCAAGTACGCATGGGCAACGAGGACCAAGGTGATATGGCGGTACCAGGCGAGCCATTTGCGCACCTCATACTGATCCAACCCGACCAAGCTCTTGGTGCTTTCAAATCCCTCCTCAATAGTCCATCTCTGACCAGCTATCCGCACGAGAGTAGGGAGCGAGGTTCCAGTCGGGCCAAAGGCGCGATAATAAGCCAGCTCTGTCGGATCACTCAGGCTCCGTCGTGCTACGACCCACGAGCTCATCCCTTCCACGCTTTCATAAGGAAGCTGAACCCATGCCCAATTGTACAGGCGCGGGCCTTGGCTTCCGTCCCCCGCTGAGAGGCATTGCCACGCCGCTAGGGGCAAGCTCGCCATCATCGACTTCGCCTGTTCGGCTTGAGCATCACGCCAGATGCTGTGCGTGGCGGAGACGGCCATCACATAGGATTGGTTCGCCTGTTCTAAAGCGCCACGGAGATGACCACTGTTCCCATAGATTTCATCGCCCGTCACCCAGGCGACCGATAGCCCCGCCTGCAATGTCCGCTCAATCATCCGCCGCGCCAACTGAGTTTTGGTGGCGAAGGCGATCTCAGGCGGTACCCCGGCTTCCTCGCGGCGCTCCTTATCAGCAGCCCACTCTTTGGGAAGGTACAGCTCACGATCCACGAAGGTATGGCCCTCCGAGCTGGCATACACCAGAAAGACCCCAATCTGACTGTTTTCAATTCGTCCAGCCGTCCCGCTATACTGGCGTTGCACCCCCACAGACTTCGTGCCTTTTTTCAGGAACCCCGTTTCATCAATAATGAGGACGCCGTCTGTCTCACCAAAATGCTCCATGACATACAATCGTAAATCATCGCGGACCTCATCAGCCTCCCAACAGGCTGCGTTCAAGAGCCGCTGCACCCCTTGTGGTCCCCTCTCACCGAGCTGCTCGGCCAACTGCCAGCCATTCTTGCGTTCCACATTCGACAAGAGGCCGATCAAGTAGTGGCGCGCCCGTTGACGGACCTCTGCGCGTTTAAAGCGGGGCGCAATTCGCTCATGCAGTGTGTTCAATCCCTCCCACCAGGCGGCTACCTCCTCCTGTCGTGATTCGGTATCCTCGACCGCTATCTCTTCCATTTATCCGATCCCCTTGATTGCTATCTCGTGGAAGAATAGCACCTCTGCTCCTAAGTGTCGCTGTAGTATTAGAGACTGTTTGAAAAGCCCTCTCCTCGTAGAATGGAATGCCATAAGGGAAGGGTTGAACAGGCTAAAGGGGTTGAATTTAACCCCTCGTTTGCCTCCACAAAGCCTCCACAACCATTCAACAAACCACTTTTAAAACAGTCTCTTATATATCCGACATTCCGCATAGAACAAGCGTTCTTCGGGAATTAAAGGGTAAACCGAGTACAAGTTGACCATAACAACCGCCGGGAGGACCAGCAAAGCCCTCGAATATCTCTTGGAGCGTGCGCTTCAGAGT
>JACCSL010000483.1 GCA_013812995.1 Ardenticatenales bacterium
GGGCGTAGCTGCCGGTATGCGGGAGCGCGGTGCAGCAGGTGGTGCGGTAGATGGCGGTGGTCGACGCTTGGCCCTCGGTGGTGCTCCAGCCCGTGCCGCCCTCAAAGCTCTCATCCGGCAGATCGGCCACGGCGCTCCACCCCGCTCCCCCCTCAAAGCCCGGATCGGTGAGCAACTCGCCCGCCGGTTCCAGGTTGCTCGGGGTGGGAGCGTCGCTGGTGGTGAGGTTCATGGTGCTGGGCGCACTCATGGTGCTGCCCCCACCGCTGCCCGTCGCTATAAGCGAGACATCATCGAAGGCCAGCCAGCCGGAGCCGGTGCCGCCGATGAGTTCCACCATGACCTCGGTGGCCGTGGCGGGGGCGATGAGGGCGCTACCCTTGCGGCTCCAGGTGGTGGTGAGGCTGGCGAGGGTGCCGGTGGCCGCATCGAGGGTGCCGACGCTGGCCCCGGCGCTATTGTAGAAGGTGGCGCGCACCGCCCAGGTGGCGTAGGCTCCCGTGTCGGGGTCGCCCTGGCCGCGCAGGTGGGCATACAGGTCGTAGCTCTGCCCGCCGGTGATGGGGAGGTGGCGCGACTGGAGCCGCCTCCCCATCTGGTTGCTGATTACATACAGGCTGCTGTCGGCGCGACCCGCCCCCAGCCCGCTACCGCCCGTTCAGCGTCAAGGCACCTCCGCCCGCTCCGCCACATAGCCAACGCCAAATGTCTGAGTTGATGTTCTCACCATTAACTCTAGACGGTTATCGTTAGGGAGTTCGAGTTGAGCAGTGCCATTATAGGTCGGAAACTGAAAGCTGATAGTCGCTGTATCGATAAAAGCATAGGAACCGTGTGCCTCTGGCTCTTGCAAACCGCCCTGTACCGATATCTCACCCTCTTGAGTAAATGTGATGAGGGCATCCCCCCAGGGACCCCCACTGGTTACCTGCCATGTTCCAAGTAATTTGTCTGCAAGGGGTGAACTAGGAGTTTGAGTAGGTTTGGGAGACGGGACTACATCACAGCCCCCTATAATAAGGCTGGCGCAGAATAATATCGCTATCTGTAGTAATTGAAAGACACAATTGTTCATTATTTTGCTTCCCAGACAATTGGATGGACGTTTGCACTAAAAAATTGGGTTGGATAAATTAGTTAATTAGTTGGGTTGTTTGTGCCAGAGCAACCAGAATTCAACTCTTTTAATGTATATCGTTTTTTGTTAATTGGTATCTGATGATTGCCGATAGGATATATCCTAGCAAAATTATGGCGGATGTTATTATAAAGCCACCGAGGAGGCGTATCAGATCGTAGCTGACTCTTTCAAGTATCTGCAAGATTACAAGAGATATTACGGTGAACACTATTACAGCGGGTTTGACTCTGGTAGAAGGTGGGGTGAGGCGAAAAAAGTCGGCTGCACTAAAGCTTTGACGCCAGATCATCATTATGCATAACCCTCCGAATACTCCTAGCAAAGTGCCAAAACGCCCATAAATTGTGGATAAAAACTGATAAGGTGCTATAAAATAAATTGAAACAGTGACTAATTCCAAAATTGCATACCATCCTATGATCCGGATATTTGGAGACATATATCTCGATTCTGAGCAAGGAGACGTCCCCATTTTCCTGGAAACGTCTCCTTGCCCCGATAGAACTCTAACTGGACGAATCTACACCATGTGGTCCGCGCCTCAAAGTTTTGGCTTGACGAAGAGCGCTCCCCAATGGTTCATCAGTGGAAACTGCTAGCACAACAGCTTTTTAGCGCGTTCGGGTCCATCCACTGCCATCCCAATCATTAAATCTGAAGCTGAGGTGGGCGGACCTTCTTGGTCGTAGTGCTCCAATTCTACTTGCCCCGGTCGGAGCAATATACACTGTCACATCATCGGATGTCATATTCATTTGGCTCTGGACATTACCCATGGCAGGAGATACGGCAAAGTTCGAGACGAGGGCACTTCCCCCTATTGTTGGTAAAACAATCGCCGCGGGTACATAGACCGCAACCATACATCCTATAGCTGCGTCTACGGCAGCTGTAGCCAATGGAAAACCGTATTGGATCCATCCACTCTTGTGGGTCCACTCCACTAGCTCATAGCCATCACGAATGTGTGGGAAGACCGGAGTATTGTAGCGGCCTTCGCGTTGCCATCGTAAGAGACCAACCCATGCGAAGGGTTTCGTGTCATCTCTGGCGATGTCTTCCATGGTAAGGGATTTATACTTGTCGGAAACTCTACCCTCAGCAAAAGCTATACCGGTTAAACTATCTTGGCCGCTTCCTTGGAATGTGTAAGTAAAAGTCTGATCGCGCACTTGTAAGATTAATGTATCATCCCCTTCGGCGGCTAGCAGCATATCCCACCATTCTTTGTTGTTATACCACTCTGCCCATATCTCACCGGCTTTGTCACCGTAGGTATCAATAAGATATTGGGAAATCGCCTCCTCAGTGAAGTGCCCCGTGGGATCAGTGTACTTCAGCGGGTTATTGAGCACATAGCTATAACGATTGAAGCTCTGGGGATTGCCCGGCTCGGGGACGATGGTATCGGCCTGCAAGAACTTGCC
>JACCSL010000529.1 GCA_013812995.1 Ardenticatenales bacterium
GTATTGGTGTTTGTACTGCTCAAGTCGGGTATCGTGGTAAACATGAACCTGGACAGCATCTGGCACGCCCCACTCGTCAGGTGAAATATCATCGGGGCGCAAGCCGAGTAAGCGACAGTATGAATCTGCTAGTTCACGGTCTGTCGAATAGAACTTCACCTCATTGGCATCTCTCCGCAAGTTGCCATCAGATGCCAACAAACCAATCACGTAGGCAAACTCCGGGGACCATTCCAATTGCTTGCTTGGAATAATCTGCTTTACCTTGTCCCATCCATTGGGACGAACCTCAATTCCATGCTCCTGCATCCGACGATACACAACTGAGGCGGCACAACCATAAATTTCTGCGATAGCCGGCGCACTCATCTCTAGTTCAACGTACAGGCGGTACAACTCTTCCTTTGGTATGTCAATATAAACATAGTCCCAGTGGCCTCGCGATTCCATTCCGAACTCAATCATTCGATTTCTGATAGTTGCTCCACTGACACCGAATTTCTCCCCAATCTGTGCATGTGTTAGACCTGCCTCATAATACAGCTTTTCCAATGCTTCACGCGGGATCTCCACTCGATATTTACCCACATGGCGTGCTTCCATACCGTATTTCGCCATGCGGTAACTGATGGTTGTGATTGCTACCCCAAACTCCTGGGCGATTTGCTCCTGGGTCCATCCTTCCTCGTAATATAACCGCTCTAACTCTTCACGCGGGATTTCTACATTGCCCCGCGTTTCCAAGTTCAACTCAGCCATACGCTTCCGAACTGTCACCTCACTGACGCCAAGATAAGCCCCTATCTCTTTCTGCGTCATCCTTTGTTCGTAGTAAAGTTCCTCTAGGGTTTCTCTTGCAATCTCAATATACTCTGTGCGGCGCGTCTCTATGCCATATTCTGCCAGCCGATTGCTGATTGTCTTCGCGCTTACCCCAAGGCATTGACCAATTTTCGATTGTGATAGCCCCTCAACAAGGTAGAGTTGTTCGAGCACTTCCTTAGAAATAGGGATGTAATTGTTAGAGTGTGGCATGTTACTCTCCAATCTGATTCAGAACAGATGTACGTATTATATCAATCTAGGCGTTCAATATCAATACTATCAACCTTAAAATATCAGCTAACTACACCAAGACAAAGGCCCAAACATGATAAAATCCAAGCTCAAACTCCTGATCGTCCAGCGTGAGATCGATAGGGGGCAGAAGATCACCTACGAGAGCCTGTCCACAGAGACAGGACTTTCAAAAACCACACTCAATCGACTGGCCGAGGGGAAGACGGACCGCATCGACTTCCTGACGCTGGACAAGCTATGCCGCTACTTCGGGTGCAGCGTGGGGGAACTCCTGGAGTATGCGCCGGGGGAATCATAGCAAAGGCGGGGAAAGCTCAGGGGAAATGCAGCGAACATTGCTCATAACAAAATGGGACTTCTCTCGTTACAATAATCGTCTCATCCTGCTCAGAACTCATACGCAGCCATTCCATAGACCATCTCGATAGTGCGATGTGGAACGAATGGGGCGAGAACACTTGCAGTATTTTCTAATGGTCCTATAATCCGCCCTTGCTTTTGGCTGCCCAAGTCCTCACAACCGTCAGAAATAGGGTAGGGCGTCTACTACCACTCTTCACAGGTAAAAGCCTATGTTGCACAACGAAACCAAAATCCAGGGGAATCATCACGCGGATCCCCATTCCCATAATGGCGCACCACTCCCCACCCCGCACTTCGTGGATGAAGAAGGTATCGACCTCCGCAAAGTGGTGGGAGGAGTGGTTAGGCACAGGACCGTGATTATCGGCCTGAGCCTGGCGCTTGGCATTGGCGCGCTCCTCATTAGCTTGCTGCTACCGAAGGCGTACAGCACGGAAGCAGGCGTCACCCTGCTCAGTATCCGCTCTGAGGTCGTCTTCGATCCCGCCTTTACGACCACCCCTCTGGAGCTGGCAACCAACCAGCTCGACAAACGAGGCCAGGCCCTGAAAGCCCTGGCAGAGAACCCCTCGTTGCTGAGCGAGGTCTACGACCAGGTGAGCCCCACCCTTACCGACAACTCCGCCTCCTCGCTTGACAGCGCGGCGGTTGCCGATGTCGAGGGTGATTTTCTACGGCTCCAGGTGACATGGGGTAACCCAGAGGATGCCACCAAGATCGCCAATGCATGGGCTGCCTATTACGTCGACACGGCGAACCGGGCCTATGTGAGCACCAGCAGCAACACCCCGGAAGAAGCCCGTGCCGCTGCCCAGTCAGCGTTTGAAGCCTATCAGTCGCTCCAGATGGACTATGAAAACTTCGTTGCCACGAACAAATTCGATCAGGTCCAAAGTGAAATCGAGGAATTGGGTGCGCTCATCACGAAGCTTCGCGAGTTGAAGACCTATGCGCTCGTCCTGCTGAATACCAATTCTATCGAATCCAACTCTATCCTGATTACGGCCACAAGCTCCGCTTTACGGGGTGAGATACAAGAATCAGTTCATAGAGAGATCGCTGCCCAACGCAGGGAGCTGCAAAGCTGGTATCAACGGCACAATGCCTTGAGATCGCTGAGAACGACGCTCCAGGACATCAAGGTTGAGCTAGAGGCGGGTAATCAGTTGGATGCTGCCGCCAGTGGCGATTTCCTGGCTGTAATGATGGCCCGTGCGGGCCTTCTTCAGAGCCAGGGCGCTCCAGCAGCCGAGGACGCGGGAGCAAGTGCAGGTGCAGGTGGCACCCAACTCCAGCTCCAGGTGGATATAGAGCAACTGATTGGTTCCGGTGAGAGCTTGACGGGGGCGGAGGTTGATTCGCTGCTCGAGACGGTGAACGAAAATATCAAGAAGGCAGATGAAGAAATCGCGCGGCTCTCGGAAGAGCTTTTTCTGGGGAGTGCGTTGGATACGCCAACGGCGGTTCCCGAGAATCACACCCTGTTCACCCTGGTTGCCGAGCAGGTCGATGGTATCCTGAATACCTCCACCATTCTGACCTCTGGTTCGCCCGAGCTGGATGAGAAGCCGCTCCAGCAAAATCTCGTGCAGCTATCAGAGCGTCGTCAGACACTCATTTCGGAAAAAGAAACGATTGAGGCGAAACTACGTGAACTGACGCGCCATCGCGATACCGCCTGGGATCTCTACACAACCCTTGATAACAAGGCACGCGAGGCGGAAGCACAATTTGCCACGGGGGCACCGCAGGTTCGCCTGGCGATCCCGGCCACCTCCCCGCGCGCGGCAAACGCCTCTTCCCCGCTGTTCTTTGCCCTCGTCGGCACGCTTCTCGGCCTGGCCCTGGGCCTTCTGTATACCTTGATACGGGAGTTGGGGCCAACCCTCTCGTTGACAACTCCCACCACGCTGGTGGGCAGGGATCCGCATCCCACAGGCGACTAAAGGAGCAGGTATCCCATTTTCATCCATCAAGAGAATGGGGTAACAGAGATTATTTATGATAGCTGAGCAACTTCTTCAGAAATTCGAGAGCCGTCAGGCCCATGTGGCCGTCATTGGGTTGGGCTATGTTGGCCTTCCCCTAGCCGTTATCTTTGCCGAAGCAGGGTATTCGGTGATCGGAATCGACGTTGATCCGCAAAAGGTCGACGCGATTAACCGGGGCGAATCCTACATTGAGGATATTCCCTCCGCCCTCCTGGCCCGCTACACCCAACAAACCGTTACCGTCAATGGCTCGGCTGCATCGTCCAGGTCGTCATCGACCTCCCTTACCCCCGTCGGTACCTTACACGCCACAACTGACTTTTCGGTGCTGGCTGATTGTGATGCGGTTTCCATCTGCGTTCCAACCCCTCTCAACAAGACGGGTGGCCCGGATATCTCCTACATTATCAAGGCAGCGGATGAAATTGCTCGTCGCCTTCATCCGGGCATGGTAGTGGTGTTGGAAAGCACCACTTACCCCGGTACAACGACTGAGGCAATTCTTCCCCGGCTACTCGAAACCAATAGTCATCTTAAAGTCGGTGAAGATTTCTTTCTCTGTTTCTCCCCTGAGCGCATCGACCCCGGTCGCACCGACTGGACAGCGGCCAATACCCCCAAGATCATGGGCGGGGTAACACCCACCTGCCGGTCGGTTGGGCAGCGTCTGTATGGCTCCGCCATCAAGACCATTGTGCCGGTCTCCTCGACGGAGGCCGCAGAGATGGTCAAGCTACTGGAGAACACTTTCCGGGCCGTGAATATCGGGCTCGTGAATGAGGTTCTTCTAATGTGCGACAAATTGGGGCTGGATGCCTGGGAGGTCATTGAGGCGGCGGCCACCAAGCCCTTTGGCTTCATGAAATTTACACCAGGTCCCGGCCTTGGGGGCCACTGTATTCCGATTGATCCCCTCTATCTCTCCTGGAAGCTGAAAACGCTGGACTACAATGCCCGTTTCATCGAGCTGGCAAGTGAGATTAACACCTCCATGCCCCGGTACTGGGTTCAAAAAGTTCAGGATGCGCTGAACGATCAGGGCAAACCAGTCAAGGGTAGCACCATCCTCGTTCTGGGCGTCGCCTATAAGAAGGATGTCAGTGATCTTCGCGAATCGCCCGCCCTTGACATCATTCACCTGCTGGAGGCGAAGGGAGCCAGGGTGCAATATCACGACCCGCACGTTCCCATGTTCCAGCACGAGCATATGGAGATGGTATCTGTTCCGGTGCTGGAGGATTCCCTCCGCCATGCGGATTGTGTCATCATTGCCACCGATCATACCGGTTATGATTGGAATTTGATCCTGCACCAGGCCACGCTCCTCATTGATACCCGAGGAACGATAAAACAGTCGCCTCTTTCCTAAAATATTTTTATCAAACACCCTTTCCCCCTTGATTGGATTCACCTCTAATTCCTTGGGGAATCTGGAGCTATTATCGTGATGGACTCTACACTAACCACACTGGTTTCCCCGTATGGGGGAACCCTGGTCGACCTCCTGGTTTCTGAAGACAGGCGAGAGGAGACAAAAGCCTACGCGACCCACCTCCCCTCCATTCAACTCTCGGAACGGGCCGTCTGCGACCTGGAGTTGCTTGCCACCGGGGGTTTCTCGCCCCTGGATCGGTTCATGGG
>JACCSL010000531.1 GCA_013812995.1 Ardenticatenales bacterium
CGCCTGCCCGAGCTAACCAACGCCGAGCGCAACGCCCTGGCGGAGATTCTCAAGCAACTGCTCACACGTTATGACAACCTCTTTGAGGTTTCATTCCCCTACTCGATGGGCTGGCATGGCGCGCCGACGGATGGCAAGGCGTACCCGCACTGGCAGCTCCACGCCCACTTCTACCCGCCACTGCTGCGCTCCGCCACCGTCAAGAAGTTCATGGTAGGCTATGAGATGCTTGGCGAGGCGCAGCGCGACCTCACCGCCGAGCAGGCAGCGGCCCGACTGCGCGAGCTGTCGGAGGTGCATTACAAGGCAAGGACGGAGTAAGGATTTATAAGGAACAAAAAAGCGAGTTCATAGCCTTATTTTGCCAATGTCCACAAATCATTTGTCAGGAAAAACTGGAAGTCCCGTATTTGCGCGCGTAGGAGTTCGTTATCCAACATATTTGGTAGAGGATCAACATAATAAACGCCATCCAGCGCCTTCAGAGCAACTGTATAACCCAGAAAATGATTCTTTTTAAAGGTGGATGCTATACCCAAGGGGCTACCTTGTTTATTTGCGCGTTGCACATCGTGTAAGAACAGGGCAACTACAGGAATATCTCTGCCCAAGAGTTCTGAGAGCAAATATTTATCGAGAAATATCTTATCAATGCGATCTTTACTGGTAGTTTTGACTGACCCAACTATTTCGGAGGCTGAGATATAATTTATTTCTGATGTAATTAACGCTTTGCGCGAAAAGACAAGATCAAGCTCATAGGGCATATAATAGCCCGGATTCCCAGGAATAGGGAGCCTGATGGTGCGAGATTGACAATCCACGCCTACCTGTTGAATTACCATTCGCATCAAAGCTTCAAAAGTTTGTCCCACACGCTTACGTGCGCGATTGGCATTTGTGAGAGAATCAGCCACACAGCCAACACTTTGTTGTAAAGTATAAACAACCTGATTCACCACCTTTTTGCTCAAGAAAGCCTGATGCTGCGGCATCTCAACAACACCTTGCTCAAAGCGCTCGGCGTCTTGCAAAAATGACTCAAACCACCGATACGCCATCTCAAATTCATCGTCATCTTCTATAAACAAATCTGTATTCAAAGGACGAGTCATGCGCGACCCATAACCTTCCCCATATTGGTAAAAAATGTAGTTTGTATGGGCAGGTGATGAAATACGAGTGATTTGATAACGAGAAAGGTAGTCCAGATACATATGAGCGAAAACAAAACAATCTTCCAGAGATCGGAATTTCTCAGAAGCCACAAGCGCGAGTTGCAAATCTTCCAAAGTTACTGCTCTCATCTGATTGACTTCCTCCTCTTCTCATTTTGTCTATCCAGTTGAATCCAGTCATCAACAGAGCGATCCTCGACTCGTTCTATACGCTCGACGGCCCATTTCAAATACTCTGGCGAAAGGTCACATCCTAACCACCTACGTCCTAATTGCTCAGAGACCACAGCCGTTGTACCAGACCCCACAAAAGGATCGACTACTAAATCTTGGGGATTCGACGAGGCAAGTACCAGCCGTCTTATCAATTCTTCCGGTTTTTGCGTTGGATGTGCCGTTTTCTCCTGCATTCCATTGGATAGGGTGGGAATTTCTATCACATCTCTCGGTTTGGCACCTCTAGGGTGCGGTTGCCAGGTAGTGTCTTTTCTTTTGCCATTTCCATATTGACTCGTCTCGGCTTGCGGGTGCTCTGGATATTTTAGGGTGTGATGCCCATAGGGAATCCGCACATCATCCGTGTTGAAGGTAAACCCTTTGTTCTTTCTAAAGTGTAAAATGCTCTCATGGGAGCGTCCCCAATCATGTCGTAGATTTGCTTTGTTTTTATAGTGCCAGACCAGCCATCGACACCCAGCAAAATAGCGCGACGCGGGAAGCCGCAAGTCAGCCACGATTTCTGAGAATCCACAGAGATAAAGGGAGCCAAGAGGTTTCAAGGCGCGCGCTGCCTCACTGATCCACTTGAGAGACCAATCGACATAAGCTTGCTGAGACTCAAAGGTATCCCATTCGGCCTTTTTTATATTGTAAGGGGGATCGGCAATGATCAGGTCTACCGTTTCTGCACCCAAGTTACCTAGCCAGGTCATTGCATCCCCTAACCAAAGCTCTCCATTGGTATGAGAATAGAATCGTCTAGATTGCATCGGGTCTAAGCCCTCTAGGGTAGGAGTCTCAAATTGCCCGCATTTAGGGTTGGTTTTAAAAAGCGGCAAGGCTTGTTGCTGGTAAGGGGCTGCCTCTTCCGATATCAGGGGTGTATCTTGTTGCATGAATGTTGTCTCACTCGATAGACTTTTATACTTACCTGATTATAACCTTCATGCTCGTCTATGCCCATGAAACAACCTTAGAAAACCAACCCATTCCTCCTTGAGATTATCGAAGCGCAGACAGAAGGAACAGAGCTATCTTCAGCGGCAAAAGAGCGCCTGAGCCGTTACGCTGTGGTATACGGCCCCATTTCCTCCTCGATCCCTCGGCGCAGTTCCATGAGTTTGACGGCGTAGGCTTGCAATGCCTGGTCCTCGTCCGTCAGCGGTTCCCAGTGCGGAACGGGCGTGGGTGTGCCCTGGTCGTCCACGGCTACAAAGATAATAATGCAATGCGTGGTCTTGCGGTAGAGACCCTCTTTGGGGTCGCCCGCACTCACATCCACGGCGATGTGCATACTCGTGGTGCCCGTGTAGATCACGCGGGCGCGGACCTCCACCAAGTTGCCGATGAGTACAGGTTGATAGAAGCGGATACCGCCCACATAGACGGTGACACAGTAGCGCCCGCTCCATCCCACCGCGCAGGTGTAGCCCGCCTGGTCGATCCATTTCATCACTGTGCCGCCATGCACCTTGCCGCCAAAGTTGACATCCATCGGCTCGGCCAGGAAGCGCAGTGTGATTTCCCGTTGCTGCCCCTGCATCCCGCCCCCTCTCGTTTTGGAAAGGCGATGGTATCATGGGGCAAGACCGCCCGCAAGAGGTGGTGCAAAAATGGATATCTTCTCTCACCCTAGGAGTGCCTCTGTGCGTTTACGTCAACGTTGTTTGATCTTGACCGTGTTCTCTTTCGTCGCTCTCCTGCTGGTAGGCGCTGCCCAGGCAGCCCCCGTCGCCCAGCCAGAGCCGGATTTCGACAGAATCGACCGCTATATCGAGGCGGAGATGGCCGCTGATCGGGTGCCCGGCGTGGCACTCGCCATCGTGCAGGACGGCGAGATCGTCCATATGCGCGGCTTCGGGGTCGCCGCTCCCGATACGCCGATGACGCCGCACCATGCCTTCGTGCTTGGCTCCATGAGCAAGGCGTTTACCGCGATGGCCGTGATGCAGCTCGTTGAGG
>JACCSL010000569.1 GCA_013812995.1 Ardenticatenales bacterium
GGATGTGCAGTCGTTCCGCAAAGAGATGGATGCGGCGTTGGAATCGTATGCGGGGGCGCGCGCGCTCTTCGAGCAGGTGGGGTCCAAGCTGGGGCAGGCCAACGTGCTTCAGGCCATCGGGGATGTGCAGTCGTTCCGCAAAGAGATGGATGCGGCGTTGGAATCGTATGCGGGGGCGCGCGCGCTCTTCGAGCAGGTGGGGGCCAAGCTGGGGCAGGCCAACGTGCTGAAGGCCATCGGGGATGTGCAGTCGTTCCGCGACGATAAGGATGCGGCGTTGGAATCGTATGCGGGGGCGCGCGCGCTCTTCGAGCAGGTGGGGGACAAGCTGGGGCAGGCCAACGTGCTTTTGGCACTAGGGCGCTTGCAGGGGGAGGGGGCGGCATTTGAACAGGCTATTGCCCTTTATCAGTATATTGGGGACCGCTACAGTGTGGCGCGCGGACAGTACTATTTTGCCCTTCACCTGTTGGAAGCGTCCCCTGGCGACAGGAAGCGCGCACGGACATTGCTGGAGGAGGCCCGCGCGGGCTGGGCCGCCATCCACTTTGATGCGGGGGTGATAGCGGTAGAGCAGGTATTACAGGAAATGGAATCGTAGGTGATAGGAGAAGGAACATGACAACCATTTTGGACGGTAAAACAGTCGCGGCTGAGCGGCGCGAGCAGATCGTGGCGGAGGCGCAGCAGTTCATCAAGCAGAGCGGGCAGGTGCCAACGATTGCGCTGCTGCGCGGTGGCGAGGACCCGGCGCTGCTCTCCCACGCGCAGTCGGTGCGCCGCTCCTTCGAGAAGGCGGGCTTCGGCTTTGCGGAGCACGCGCTGGCCGCCGACTGCCCGCACGAGGAGATGGTCGAGCGGCTGCGTGCCCTGAACAGCGACCCGGCGGTGCATGGGATTCTCATTCAGGAGCCGCTGCCCGCCTCCGTGGACGCCGACGCGCTGCTCCTCCTGCTCGACCCGCGCAAAGATGTCGATGGGGTTCACCCGCTCAACGCGGGGTTGCTCCAGCAGCAGCGGGGGCTCTACCACATTCCGAGCACGCCGTTGGGCGGTATCGTCCTTCTTGAAAAGTACGAGATACCCCTCACGGGCAAGCGGGCCGTGGTCATCGGGCGCAGCGACATCGTGGGCAAACCGATGGCCATGCTGCTCCTGCACCGCCACGCGACGGTCACCCTTGCACACAGCCGCAGCGAGAATCTCCCCGCGCTCTGCCGCGAGGCCGACATCCTCTGCGTGGCGGTGGGGCGCGCCGGGCTCGTAACGTGGGAATTCGTCAGAGAGGGCGCAACGGTGCTCGACTTTGGCATCAACTTTGTGGATGGCAAGCTCACCGGGGACGTGGCCTACCAGGAAGTCTCAGAGGTGGCGGGGGCCATCACACCTGTGCCGGGGGGAACGGGTCCAGTCACCAGCGTCATGCTGCTGGCGAACACGCTCAATGCGGCGCGCTGGCTCGCAGAGCGATAGAGCGATGGAGCGATGGAACAAAAGTACTTGATCCCTACGCTTCTTGTTCCCCCTCTCTGTCGCTCTTCCGCTCCAACGCTCCAACGCTCATTTATCGGGATTCGCACTATGGGTAACGACTCACTCGTTCTCTGGCTGTCGGCGGAGCTGGCGCTGGCCTACTTTGTGGCGGTCATCGTGGGGATGCTGGGGATGCTCCAGGTGATTGCGGCGCACTGGCAGCGCGAGTCGCTGTGCTGGCTCCCGGTCCGCATGGCAAAACCGCTGGGCAGCCTTGCCATGCTCGGCGCGCTGGCCTGGTTCTATCTCAGCTATTACCCGCTGATCTTTGTCCCTGGCCCTGCCGGGCTGGAGCTGATGCTACTCTTTGGGGGGGGCACCGCCATCGCTGTGTGGCTCACACGGGGACTGCGCTGGCTTGTGACGCGCATTGCCTTTATAATTGGATGGCAGACGCAGATAGAAAATTGATAGAACAGGTGAAACGCCATGCAAGATATATTGCTTTTCGAAACAAAAGAGGGCTATTCTGCGAATCATCATACTAACGGTAATGGCAATCGTAATATAAATGGTAATTCGGAAGACCTTTCTCCCCCATCACCTTTTTTCGCTGACACAAACCATTCACTCAGATTATATCAGGGCGATGCTATGGAGCTACTACAGCGAGCACGCTCAGGTATCTTCGATCTGATTTTTGCTGATCCGCCCTACTTTTTGTCTAATGGGGGTATTACATGTCAGGCCGGGAAAATGGTTAGTGTTGATAAAGGTAAATGGGACAAACTAATAACTGTAGAAGAAATGCATTCGTTTAATATGTCGTGGCTTCAAGAGTGTCATCGCTTACTTAAACCAAATGGTACGATATGGATATCCGGCACCTCGCACAATATTTATAGTGTTGGCTTTGCTTTGCAAACTTTGGGCTACAAAATATTAAATGACATAGCTTGGTACAAGGTCAATCCGCCGCCGAATTTATCTTGTCGCTATTTCACTCATGCCACCGAGACAATCGTTTGGGCGAAGCGTGACGCAAAAGCCAAGCATTTATTTAATTACTCCGATATGAAGGAAGCAAATAATGGAAAGCAAATGCAATCGCTGTGGCACATTAAACCTCCTTCAACGCGCGAAAAACGATATGGCAAACACCCAACCCAAAAGCCAGAGACTTTGCTGGAGCGTATCATAAGCGCTTCTTCAAACCCAGGCGATCTAATCCTCGATCCATTTTGCGGCAGCGGCACGACTGGTGCAGTAGCAGCACGTTTGCAGCGTCGGTTCGTAGGCTTTGAATTAGAGAGTGAATATTTAGATGTGGCTGTTAAAAGGATTCAGGATGAAGTAGCAGCACGACAGATCTGCTTGGATTTACAAGAGTAATTAGTAATTCACTAGCAAGAGGAGAATGTACAATGGAAAGAGAAGAAGCACTTGCAAAACTGAATAACTTGAGAGGTGTTGATCTGCGTCCTTTAGCAGAGCAATATGAAATAACAGTTTGGAAGGGCGAAAAAGTCAACAAAGGTTGGGCGGGTCATGTGATTGAACGCTATCTTGGTTTGGCTCTAAATTCGTCACGCTCTCCTAATTTTGGCTCCTGGGAATTAAAAGTTGTACCTCTAATAAGACGCAAGCAAGATGTACTAGCTGTGAAGGAAACAATGGCTATCACGATGCTTGATCCTGTAGAAGTCGCTGCCAAAGAGTTTGAGGATAGTCATTTGTTTAACAAGCTAAAGAAGATGGTGGTCGTAAGTAGAATTTTCGAGAGTAAGAGCGAAAATTCATCAATTGTTCATGCTGTGGCCACCTTTGATCTCAACAATTCTGTTATTTATGACCAAGTTAAAGCTGACTATGATTTTATTCGTGAAGCAATACGAACGAGTGGATTTGGTGCTTTAACAGGCAGAATGGGGGTGCTTGTTCAACCTCGTACCAAGGGTGCTGGGCATGGAAGTACATCTCGGGCTTTTTATGCTAGAACGGGATTCGTAGCACATATTTTGAACATAAACAGGCTTCCCTTCATGCCCCCTGCTGTGTCCGGAGAAGAACCCTGAGTCCCTGATGGACCTTCTTCTCTTTCGACTTATCAACAACCTGGCTGGGCAGTGGCCGCCCGTAGATGAATTCTTCCGCTTCTTCGCCAACGACTACATCGTACCTACAGCGATTGTCGCGCTGCTGGTCGTGGGGTGGTTCAGCGGGGATGAGCGCTGGCGGCGCGTGGTGGTTCATGCGCTGCTGGCCCTGGTGCTGGTGAATGGCATCGTGGCGCTAAGCAACTTGCTCTGGTTTCGCCCGCGCCCCTTCACCTACAACGAGGTGCATCACCTCTTCTATTATCCCAGCGACAGCTCTTTCCCCAGCAACTCAGCGGCGGCGGTGTGGAGCATGGCCTGGGCCATCTGGGAGCGGACGCGGGGGAGTTCCCTGGGGTGGGCAGCGCTTCTCCTGGCTGGGCTCATGGGGCTCAGCCGTGTCTGGGTGGGCATCCACTACCCACTCGACATCGTCGGCGGGGCAGCGGCGGGCATCCTCGCCGCGATTTTCGTCGAGCGCCACCGCGTTCGGCTTCGCCCGCTGACGGACACACTGCTCTGGCTCGCGGAAAAATTGGCTCTTGCATAAATTTCCAGCTTTTGACTTAAAATAACCCCTGCCCGCAGCCAGCGGGCTCTTTTTTGCTATCAAACAGACAACATCCGGGGCAGAGCATGAGTCGAAAGCGACTACTGGTGGTGGGCGGGGGGCTGCTGAGCCTTCTCTTTTTATGGCTTGCCCTGCGGGGCCAGGACTGGCGCGAGGTTGGTACCGCGTTCCGCCAGGCGGATTATCGCTGGCTCCTGCCCGCGACGGTGCTGGTTCTGGCGGATTACGCCTTCCGCGCGTGGCGCTGGGGCTTGATTCTGCACCCGGCGGCGGGGCGACGGCTACCGCTCAGTACGCTG
Source organism: Ardenticatenales bacterium (assembly GCA_013812995.1). Classification (GTDB taxonomy): domain Bacteria; phylum Chloroflexota; class Anaerolineae; order Ardenticatenales; family Ardenticatenaceae; genus JACCSL01. The sequence goes on from JACCSL010000569.1 coordinate 4,440, forward strand.
TTTCCCATTTTGCTACTGGGCTTTGCGGCCAACAATGTGCTGCCCGCGCGCGCTGGCGAGGTCTGGCGCATGTGGGGGCTCGCCCACCGCACGGACGTTCGCAAAACGATGGCCCTGAGCACCCTCGTCGTCGAGCGAGTCTTCGATGGCTTTACGCTGCTCTTCTTCCTCGTGCTGGCCGGGCTGATTCATCCCCTGGACGGTCAGGCGCGGCTCGTCGAGTTGGGCACGTTCCTGCTCTTTGGGGGAGTCCTGGTAGGTCTGCTCCTGCTGCTTTTCTTCGAGGAACAGACGCTACGCATCGCTACCACTTTCATGTGGCCCGTGCCTGAAGCGTTGCGTAAGCGGCTACTCACGATGCTTGGCACCTTCGCGCAGGGGCTTCACGCGCTGCGTCAGCCACGCACGCTGACCGGTATCATCACCGGCTCCCTGCTGGCCTGGGGCAGCCAGGCGCTCAGCTTCACGATGATCCTGCTGGCCTTCAACCTGTCCCTTTCTCCAGTCCAGCTGTTCAGCGCCTCGATTTTGATGCTGGCGCTCATCAACCTCATCATCATGATCCCGGCTGGCCCCGGCAACGTGGGCACCTTCGAGACGGGCGGAATTCTCGCGCTGACCATCGCAGGCGTCGCGCTCACCCAGGGCGACAAGGTGGCTGCCATCGTGCTGGTGACCCACATGCTCCAGTGGCTCGTCGTGACCGCCATCGGCGTCTTCATCGCCACGCAAGAAGGTATCAGCCTCGCGGGGTTAAGCGCCGGGCCGGAGATGAACGAGGGCTGAGCTAGCGCTTCTTCTTTGCGCTCTTCTTGGTGCTGCTCCGCTTTGGTTTGCCCTCGAGTTCCTCATCCGTGCCGCTGCGGAAGCGCATCCGGATGGGGGTGCCCACGAAGCTATAGCGCTCGCGCAGGTTGTTCTCGATGTAGCGCTGATAGCCAAAGTGGACCATATCCTCGTGGTTGACGAAGAAGATGAAGGTCGGCGGAGAGGTTTCGGCCTGCGTGGCGAAGCGGAAACGCAGCTTGCGTTTGCCCTGCATGGGCGGCGCGTGGCGCGTGGTGATCTCCCCCATGAGGCGGTTGAGTTCGGCGG
>JACCSL010000631.1 GCA_013812995.1 Ardenticatenales bacterium
GGTCGCCCGAGAGCATCGTATTTGGTAGTGGTCACGGGCTTGCCCGCGAACCAACTCGGCGCGCGGTAGACAACCGTGGCGCTGTCTTCTACAGGGGCGTACACCTGGTAGGGTTTGCCCAGCGCGTTGTAGCGCGTGAGCGTCACCACATGCTTGCTCGCATCTGCCGGGCTGGGGGCGCGCGTCTGCACCGTTTGGCCGAAGCCATCGTAGAAGGTGTAGCTGTCCTGGTACTTGGCGGTGCTGCCGGTATCGAGGCGCTGACGCTGGAGGATGCGCATCGGAGCCGAGGTGCTGCTGTTGTAGTTCACGTACTCGAAGGATTGCGTGGGAGTGATGACATCGTTGTTGTGACCGGGCTTCCACATTTGCAGGAGCCGTCCGAGGCCATCATACCGATAGTCGATGCGCAGCCCCGCCGGGTCGGTGACGGTTGTGACCTGGCCCTGGAGGAGGTCCCAGTCGTAGCGGGTGGTGAAGGTGCCCGCCGCAACCGCCGGAGTGGTGGCGCTGACGGGGTAGGCATGCAGGAGGGGGTCATAGCTGGTGGTGGAGGTGTAGCCACGGGGGTCACGCACCTGAATGGGATTGCCCCAGGTGTCATAGGCGTAGCCGGTGATGCTCCAGGAGCCATAGCAACTGCTCTGCGCGGCGTACTGACTGGTGAGGAGGCCCTTCGTCGGGGGCACGTTCCAGTTCTGCGCGTCGAAGAAATAGACGGTATCGGCCTTGCAGAGCAGGGAGGTGCCCTGAATCTCGTAGAGGTACTCGCGCGCGAGCTGGCCGGTGATGCCGGTGGAAGCGTTGGGGTAGAACCAGCGCTCACGTAGGCGGTAGAGCGTTTGCCCGTCATCGGTGTACTCCCAGACATGGGTCTGGTTGCCGAACTGGCTGCCATTCTGCTGGGCGGTTTCGTAGCCGAAGCGCGTGCGGTGCGCAACCTGCGTGGTACCGTCACTGTAGACGACGCGCGCCTCGCTCTGGTAGACCCAGGGGCTGTTGCGGGTGCTGGCGTTCTGCTGCGTGGCCCAGGTGTTTTCCGTGCGCTGCAACTCGGCGCTGCTTTGCGGGTTGCGCAGGCGCTGGAGCTTGACCTTGCCCTTGGTGGGCTGAAAGCCCGCCGCGTTGCTAATAAGCTCCTGGTGGAAGAGCGTCTCGGTGCGCTGCACGAGCGTGCCGTTGTCCTTGAGAGCCTGTGTGACCGTGCCGTAGCCGCCAAACTCGAAGTCGCGCGTGCAGTTATCGCCCAGCCCCGCTTTGGTCCAGGCGAGGGGACTTTGCGCGTCGTACTCGCTGCGCTGCGTGTTGCCCAGTCCATCGGAGAGCTCCATCGCCGTGACGCGGATACGCGCGGTCTTGACCGCCGCGCACTCGGAGAGCGCCGTGTAGGGAATATTCGTCACGGGGGCATACTGGTAGCGTACCGTGCCGCCCTGCCCGTTGCGCGCTTCGGTCAGCACGTTGAGGTTGGCGCGCGGGTAGACCGTCTCCGGGCCGCCCCCCACCACGGGGTTGCTCACCGTCAACCGACTGTAGTCAAACTCCCAGGCGGGCAGGGCGGTGGTGGCACCGCTCGCGTTCGTGCCGCTCTCGGTGATTTCCTCGAGCAGCAGGATACTCTTGCGTTCCTGTCCGGTGACAAAGACATCGTAGCTGTGTTTCAGGTGGTAGCTGCGCGCGCGGCTGAAGCTGCCCTGCGCGTTGCGCACCTCCATGAAAATGTCGCTCAGGCGGAAGTCGCTCTTGAGGGCCAAATAGTACGCCTGGTTGGGATGCTCGGGGTAGTCGTAGGGGCTCACGAACCAATCGTTGCGCGCCTCGTAGTTGAAGAGAATCTGCGCGGTGGTCGTCTTAGGGGCGGACCCTGCGGCGAGGTAGAGAATCTGCGTGGGGCGGATCGCCATGTCGTGGGCGCAGGTGGTGACGCCGCGCGACTCGGTGGCGTAGCGGATATGAATCTCGTTACCCAGCGGGTCGATGATGCGCGGTAGTCGGGTGAGATTATCACCAAGATGGGAACGCAAAGAGGCCGGGTGAACCTGGGCTAAAATAGCCCGTATGAAGAAAGAAAGTTACACCCGACCCCCGTTGGACAGTTTAGCATGTGTTGAGCCGAGTTGCACGCTGTATGGTCAAAGCGGGCAGGACAATTTGAGCATTCGCAAGGTCTATGGACAAGATCAAATCCGCTATCTACGCTGCGGTATGTGCGGACGCGAGTTCAGCGAACGCAAAAACACAGCGTTGTGGAACAGCAAGATCAATGAAGCGCGTGCCGTAGCAGTGGCGGCGCAGTTGGCCGAAGGGAGTTCGTTTGCGGCCACCGCACGGCTGTGTGGGGTGGATCGCAGTACGGTGGAGCGGCTGAACCGCTGCGTGGGCCAACACGCGCACGTCTATCACAACCAACGGGTACAAGGTCTCAACGTCCAAGCGCTCCAAGCCGATGAGCGGCACGGGTTCGCTGGCACCAAAGGGCACGCGGCCTGGGAAGCGGAGGTCATGGATCCGGTGAGCAAGTTTATCCTCAGCCATGTGCAGGGTCGCCGCACCGAAGGCTTGATTCGCACCCTCCTGAGCGATGCGGCGCAGCGGCTCACCGACCGCCATGACCTGGTGCTCTTCACGGATGGCGAGGCCAGTTATGCGACGCTCTTTCCTGAACTCTTTGGCTGTGCCTACCAGCCCGTGCGCCGGGGGAGTGTGGGTCGGCGGCCCCAAGTCCGTTATCGCATTCCGCGTACTCTGGCGCATGTCCAGCTCATCAAACATCGCTCGGGTTATCAGCTCACCCACGTCGAGATTCGTTATACCCACGGCTCCCGTCGCCGGGTCCAGCAGGCGCTGGCGCACCTGAGCTACCGCACTCCCAACACCTCAGCCATCGAACGCCGCAATGGCACGGCCCGGCGCATGAGTGCCTTTCAGGTACGCAAGTCGTTGGCCTTTGCTCATCGCCCTGATACCAAAGTCGCCCTGGGCTGGTGGGGCCTAACCGTGTACAATTGGGCGCGCTCCCATCGTTCGCTGCGCCAAGCCCTACCTGAGCCACTGGGTAAAAAAAGTTCCAGCCTCGTTCGCCTGCGATGGCCCTGGGCTTGGCGGACCGTATTCTTTCGATCCAAGATATTCTTCTGACTCAAGTCTTCCCCCTGGCCCATCGGTGATAATCTCACCTGACTACCCCAAGGATTCAAGACCCACTATACCCTACAGCGCTACAACAATGGCTACTGTCCCGGGCGGGCGGGGCTGCGGAATCTGCTTACCCAAGCGCTTTACCTGGGACATTGGACGTACCACAATACA
>JACCSL010000678.1 GCA_013812995.1 Ardenticatenales bacterium
GCTCCGCGTGGGTGCAACGGTGGCACGGCGGGCCGGGACGGTGCTGGTTTGCGTCGGCAAGGCCAGGGTGGGCGTGGTTGGCGGTACCGTTGTCGATCTGGTAACACTCGCGGCGGGGCTGACGGCAACGGACGTGGCTGCACGCGTTGGCGAGGCCGAACGGGGGGTTGCTTGCGCCTGCCCGCCCTGAGTCAAAGGAAGCAGAAAGATGGTGTCCTGCGCCTGGACCGTGCGGCCCTGCGCGTCACGGTACTCAGCGATCACCACTTTTTGCCCCGGCTCAGGAGAGAGCAGCAATTCAACCTCGGATTGCCAGGGCTTCCAGGGTGCCGCATTGAGCTGTTGTGGCTCAGCCACGCGAACCTCGACGGGGATGGTAAATACCTCCTCGCTCCACCCGGCCTCCTCTGTGCTAAGCCGCACCCGCACGCGCGGCTCCGTGCTGAGCGCGGCATCCTGATTGATGAAGATCGGCAGCACCCCCGGCTGCGCCCCGAAGACCACCACCCAGACCTCGCCCCACTTCTCGCTCTCTGCGTGACCGATGCCAACCTCGCGCCAGATGTTCAGGAGCATGTTGTTCCGGTGGACATCACTTTCCAGGAAAAAAGCCATCGCCTCCATCGCGTTGCTTGTCGAAAAGCTTTCCGACGCGCGCACCCCATCGGGATAGGCCACATAGCCCGCCAGTGCCACCCGATCCTCGGGCTTGGAGCCATCCGCCCCCTCATGGTTGAGATCCTCTTCGCGCGTGGCCAACTCTTCCGCGAAGTCTTGCGCCGCCTCCGCCAGCATAGGGCTCCAGGCCAGCGGCTCGGCCTCGTTTGCGCGACGAATGGCATTGATAAACATCTGCATATCCTGCGTGGAAAAGGGCTCCTGGGCCGCCGCAGGGGAGACGACGAGCAGGAAAAGGAGCACGCCAAAGAGGGCCAGCCGCCGGTAGCGCATAGATGTCTTGTTCCTTGAATAATGAGGTCGCCAACTATACGTGGAGAGACGCAACGGGGCGAATGTTGACAGGCGTGCCCGTTGCAAGCGAGGGAGCGCCACCTGTATACTCGTCTCACTTTTTCCTTGTGAACCACAGAAAGAGAATCGCATGAGCCAATCAACTGAGATCATCGTCATTGGCGCAGGGGCGGCGGGGCTCAGCGCAGCGCGGGCCCTGCACGACAAGGGACGCAAGGTCATCGTTCTGGAGGCGCGCGACCGTATCGGCGGGCGGGTGTGGACCGACCGCTCCTGGAAGTTGCCGCTCGACCTGGGCGCGTCCTGGATTCATGGCATGGAGGGCAATCCGCTCACGGAATTGGCGCGCAAACACAAGATCGAGCTCGCTGAGACGGATTATGACAGCATGACGCTCTATGATTTCAAGGGCGACCGGGTCAGCGAGAAGGACGTTGAAGAGGTCGCTGAGTGGTACGAGGAGATCATGGAGCAGCTGAAGGAGGCTCGGGAGGCGCTGGAGGAGGAGGACGGCGATGACATTTCTCTGCGAGAAGCCTTTGACGAGGTGCTGGCGGAGGAGGATGAGATCGAAAAATGGGATCGCCATGCGCTGGAGTATTTTATCAACTGGCAGATCGAGCAGGACTACAGCACGGACACGGAGACGCTTTCCTTTTATTACTGGGACAACGACAGCGAGTTCGACGGGGAGGACGCGCTTTTCCCCGGTGGGTACGATCAGATCATCAAGGTGCTAGCGCAGGGGCTCGACATCCGGCTGGAGCATGTCGTGCAGAAGGTCGAGTATCATGACGAGGGGGTGCGCGTGGCCACCTCTCAGGGCGTCTTCGAGGCGGAGTGCGTCCTGGTCACGCTACCTCTCGGCGTGCTCAAGGAGGGCTCAGTGGAATTCGCGCCGCCGCTGCCGAAGCCGAAGGAAAAGGCCATCCGAAAACTTGGGGTGGGCACGCTCAACAAGGCGTACCTGCGCTTCCCCAACGTGTTCTGGGACAAAGAGAGCGAGTGGCTGGGCTACATGTCACCGAGGAAGGGCGAATGCACCGCCTTCCTGAATCTGTACTACTACACCCAGGAACCGATTCTGCTCTGTTTCAATGTGGGTGGCTACGGAAAGGAGATCGAGAAGCTCCCAGACCAGCAGCTCGTGGCCGAGGCCATGAAATCCCTGCGTGCGATGTATGGCTCCGATGTTCCCACCCCGGAAAAGGCGCTGCTGACGCGCTGGAATGCTGACCCCTTCGCGCGCGGCTCCTACTCCTACATGGCAACCCATGCGACGGACGAAGACCCCCGCGCCCTGGCCGCGCCCGTGAACAATCGCCTCTTCTTCGCAGGCGAGGCCACCGCCGACGACTATCCCGCGACCGTCCACGGAGCGCTGCTCTCCGGCCAGCGCGAGGCCAAGCGTATCCTCGCGCTGTGAGCGAGACAGGCCGTTTCTAAAACGTAAAACGTAAAACGTAAACAGCACGCATTGCAATTCCAAGGATTCTGCGTTGTACCATTACGTTTTACGTTTTACGTTTTACGTTTTAGCTAAAAACTGTACGTCTCCGTGCGCTGGGAGATCGTCCCGTTGATGCCGTGGTTGTCGCGCAGGTCGGTCTGGATGGCAATGGGGGCCTCCTCCTCGCCATGTACGAGGAGCACCTCTGGCTTGCCCGCCGCCGCGACCCAGCGCACGATCCCGGCCTGATCCGCGTGGGCGCTGAAGCCGTCAATCTCGACGATTTTGGCACGCACCCGAAACTCCTGGCCGTCGATCAGCACCACCTCTGCCCCGTCTACCAGCTGGCGACCCAACGTGCCCTCCGCCTGGAAGCCGACGAAGGCAACAGCGCTCTCGGGGCGCTGGAGATTCTCCTTCAGATGGTTGATAATACGCCCGGCGTTCGCCATCCCGCTCCCCGCCATGATGACCGCCCCGTGGCTGTGCTCCTGAATCTCGCGGGACTCCTGGCTGGAGATGGTGTAGTGGACATCCCCCCAGCTGAACGGGCTCTCCCCCTGCTTGATGTATTTCTTGACGCTATTGCTTAACTGCTCGGGGTAGCGGCGGTAGAGTTGCGTGAAGCGAATTCCCAGCGGCGAGTCGAGGAATACCTTGGTTCCCTGGGGTAGCCGCTTCTTGTCGTAGGCGATGCGTAACTGGTGGAGCACATCCTGAGTGCGCTCCAGAGCAAAGGTGGGAATCAGCAGGTTGCCGCCCGCGCGTGTGGTCTCGTGGATGAGCCCCACCATCTGATCGACTGCCTGGCTCATGTGCGGGTGGAACTGACCGCCATAGGTTGTCTCGACCATGAGCACATCGGTGCGCGGCGGCATCGCCGGGTCGGGGACGACGTGCGGCCCCCAGTGGCCCAAATCGCCACCCGCGATAAAGCTCACATCTCGCCCCGTGAACTGGATGAAGGCCGAGCCAAGGATGTGCCCTGCGGGGCCGAAGCAGACCCGAACCCCTTTTATGAGAAAAGGCTCGTCCATGCGGACCGTCTGAATCTGGTCGAGTGTCTCGTAGACATCCTGTTCGGTGTACATGGGAGGCGGCGCGGGCAGATCGCTTCCTGCGCGCACCCGCTGGCGGCGGAAATCCTCCGCCTGGACACGGGCGCTGTCCACGAGAATGAGCCGCACCACATCCCGGCTGGCAGTCGTGGCGTAGATGGGGCCACGAAACCCCTGTTGGAGGATCAGCGGCAGCCGCCCGCAGTGATCCAGGTGACCGTGCGTGATGATCACCGCGTCCAGCGAGCGGGCATCGAAGCCCAACGGCTCCCTATTCCACGATTCCAGCTCTGGCGTTCCCTGGAACATGCCCAGGTCCACCAAGACGCGAGCGTCGTCTATCTCGATGAGGTGCGCGGAACCCGTCACGGTCCCTGCGGCACCATAAGATGTTACACGTAGCGGCATATCGTTCCTCCTTCGAAGTTAAACGCAAAACGCAATGCGTAAATTTATCCTGCGATACATTCCATAGACGTTAGCTCCAGGGAACCTCCGGCTTGAGCCGGAGGAGGAATGGAGCGGCAAGGAGAAGCCCTGTAACGGCCACGTCTAGCCGTTGGGAGGCGACTCCCACCGCGCAAAAGGGTGTTTAGGAAACCTGTTTGCAGATGCCCTTGCGCCAGCGCACAGGGGTCACGAGGGCGGCCTTGACCTCTTTGGGACGCCCGGCCAGCTTGAGGTTGCGCCCATAGCCGCCCATGCCCTGCACGCGGTAGACCTGCCCCTCGTAACGCACCAAGTCCCCCGGCTGGTACGGATAGCGCTGGCGGCGGATGCTGACGCGCCCTTTGGAAAGCTTCAGCCCCCGATAGCGCCGCAAATTCTCGCCATTGAGGTTACGATTGCGGGTGCGTCGCCCGTTGTTGAGGAGCTGCGCCTTCACGACCTCATCCGTGCGGGTGTCAATATACTTGGCGTCATAGAAGGTCTGGAGTGCCCGGCGATTGCGGCGCACCTGTTCGAGCAGGAGCGGTTCTGCCCGGATTTGGGTGCTGCCACCTGCTATCACGAAGGCATCGGTGGCGTGCGACTTGGGCAGAGCCAGCTCAATGCGACGGCTCTTGGTTAGATAGCCGTAGGTGGCCTTGGCTCCCACCGCCTCGACCAGTCGCCAGCGCACCGTACTCATGAACGTCTCAGGGCGGAAGGCGTTCAGGCGTGGCTCCCAGCCCCACAAGAAGCCCCCCAGCAGGTGATTTTCGGGCGTGTGGCAGCGCGTGCAGAGCGTAATCAGGTTGGCGGGACGGTCGCTGCCATCGCCCCGCCAGTAGCCCAGGTGATGGACCTGAAGTACCTTCTCCTTGGCTCGATTCGTGCAGGCGGGGTTCTGGCAGGTATGCCCGTCGCGGTGCAAAATGTACTCGCGCAGATTCCAGAAGCCTGCCTGTTCGCCCTGTTGGTAGCCTACCCCTGCAATGTCGGGGTCCTTTAGACGCTGGATGTCAAAGCTCGCCACCTCAATGAGGAGGTGTGTGATGGGCAGTGCGGCGCATAGCCGCTCAATCAGCCGCAAGTGGCTGTCGAGCTTGTGCTGAATCGACGGAGCCAACCAGCCCTCGGTGCGGCGACGATTGTCAAAGCGTGGTTGGCGGTGACGCGTGCGATGGCGACGCCCGCTGCGATACATGGCCCGTTCACTCAGGCGCTCCGAGATGCCAGCCAAAAGCTTTAGTTCCCCTCCCGCCAGTTCTTCTTTCTCGGTCACAGCGGAATAACCGACGGTCGCATACCCAGCATCAATCCCCAGCGTGATGGGCTGGGTATGGCCGCGTGTGCCGTACAAAAGCTGAATCGTGAAAGGGATACGCTGGATGATCTGGGCCTTCCCCGCCTTGAGCAGCAAGCGCGCTTTACGCGGGGTGGTCGGCATCAAGGGCCGCCCGTGGTGGTTGACGACACAGACTTTCATACACTTCTCCAGTCGTTGGGAATGCAGGCTAGCTCCAGCCTGCCGCCCCGAAGGGCGTGGTCCACTTCGCCAATGTTATGCGATGGTTTGTTACGCGCCGCACGTCGCCTACCCTCAGCGATGTTTAACAACGCGCCGCAGGGGTCCGAGCGTGTGGAGTACCCGAACGTGCCTATCTCATTCACCGCTAACGTAGCCCCGTCACCCAAAAGGTGGTGGCTGAGGTCCTAATCAACCGGGCTTGCCGGAGCAAGCCTCCGGCTTCTAGCCGGGGGCAGTTGACAATAGACGATTACGTTTTACGTTTTACGTTTCTGCTTCTAGTGGTACCACCTCCGCCGTGCCGACCCGGTCGAAGACAAACGCATGAATCGCGGGGTCATAGTCTACCTGGATGGTACTGCCCTCTGGGAAACGCCCCTCCAGAATCGACATCGCCAGGGCGTTCTGCACGCGCCGCTGAATCACGCGCTTCAGGGGGCGGGCACCATAGACGGGATCAAAGCCCTCCTCAGCTAGCTGGTGCTCGGCGCGGTCGGTCATTATCAGGCTCAGGTTCTGAGCGCGTAGCAGTTTGCGCAACCGCTCCAGTTGAATATCCACGATGCGCACCAGATCATTGCGCGAGAGCGCGTGGAAGATCACGATCTCGTCGATACGGTTCAGGAACTCGGGGCGGAAATGCTGGCGCAAAGCGTCCATCACGCGTGCCTGGGCATCCTCCATGCCCAGGTCCATGATGTGCTGCGAGCCGATGTTCGAGGTCATGATGATGATCGTGTTCTTGAAGTTGACCACCCGCCCCTGCGAGTCCGTGAGGCGACCATCGTCGAGCACCTGGAGCAGCACGTTGAATACCTCCGCGTGTGCCTTCTCCACCTCGTCGAAGAGTACGACACTGTACGGGCGGCGGCGTACCGCCTCCGTGAGCTGCCCGCCCTCCTCGTAGCCGACATAGCCGGGAGGCGCACCAATCAGGCGGGCCACGGTGTGGCGCTCCTGATACTCCGACATATCGATGCGCACCACGGCGTCGTCATTATCAAAAAGCACCTCGGCTAGGGCGCGGGCCAGCTCGGTTTTCCCGACACCGGTCGGACCAAGGAAGAGGAAGCTACCGATGGGACGGTTCGGATCCTGGAGCCCCGCGCGTGCGCGCCGCACCGCGTTGGACACCGCCTGGACCGCCTCGGCCTGGCCGACGACCCGCTGGTGCAGCCGCTCCTCCAGCCTGACCAGTTTCTCGATCTCACCCTCCATGAGCTTGGTCACTGGAATGCCCGTCCACTTGCTCACGATATGGGCAATAT
>JACCSL010000712.1 GCA_013812995.1 Ardenticatenales bacterium
ATATGGCTGTCTGCTCGCCATCGACTCCGACGCACATCACCCGGACGGGCTGGAAATCATCCGCTACGGCGTCATGCAGGCCCGCCGCGCCTGGGCGGAGCCCGATGACATCATCAATACCCGCCCCCTGGAAGAGTTCCTGAGCTACATCCAGGAGCGCAACGAGGAATAGGGTCAAAGATTATGTATAAATGAACAGAAAAAGCCCACCGTTTTAAATCTTTACGTCAAGTTCTTACTCTATTCTTTCCCTTTGGCTCAGGTAGAGGGATAGAATCTCCCATTCCTGCCAGAATCCGTACAGCCCCACTCCAACCAGCAGCAGCCCCGCTACCACGTTCACCCATCGGTGATGCGTCGCAACCAGGCGCACGATGCGCTGCTGCTGGCTTTGCCCCAGCAGCGCAAGCAGCAACAGTGGCAGCCCAAACCCCAGCCCGAAGACAAAAAAGAGTCCGAGCTGCTGCACCAGATCCGTGGTGGTCAGGCTCTCGGCAAAGATGAAGACCAGCAGGGGGCCGCTACAGGGGAAGGCGATGGGGCCATAGAGCAAACCGTAGACAAACGCATTGGCATAGGGGTTCTGCACCACCGGGGCGCGCACCTGGGAGAACGCAATAAAGGGATTCCGCTGGAAGAGCAGCAGCAGCCCCAGGACGATAATTAGCAGGTAGGCGAGCGGCGTCACCCAGACCACCACCCCGGCAACGGCCACCGAGATCGCGGCGATGAGCGCCCCCAGTAGGAGCATCATTGAGAGAACTCCCAGAAAGACCAGCACCCCAAGCACAAGCGGGCTCACCGGCTCTTTCCGCTGGCTTTGCCCGCTCAGGTAGGCCAGGAAACCAGGGTAGAGCGGGAAGACGCAGGGGCTTGTGGTAGCAAGAAAGCCCGCCGTGAAAGCAGCCAACAATTCTTCCATAAGAAGTCTCTCCTGAGAGGGATTGCTCTCTCCCAAATGCGTGCGGTACAATAGAGCCATCAGGATGATAACTCATTCAACGAGAATGCTATAGTTGAATACCAAACTAGCAGCATTCTTTCTTTACAATACGCCTGAAAGCTCCTAAGATATATGGCAAATCGACAACTTACCCACCGTTCGAGTTGTCATTTTTCACAATTCCTGATTCCAACAACATTCGTTCAATGGGGGAAAGGCGGCATGTCCGCACCAATAATTCTTTATGTTGAGGACAACATCGCCAATCGTGAGCTGGTTAAGCGCGTGTTGGAAGTCGAGGGATATGAGGTAATAGAGGCCCAGGATGGCCCCACAGGATTAGAACTGGCGGCCCAACGGACCCCCGACCTGATTCTGATGGACATCAACCTGCCAGAGATGGATGGGTATGCCGTTACCGCCGAACTCCGCAAGCTCACTTCTTTGGACAAGACACCCATCGTTGCGCTGACGGCCAACGTCATGAGAGGAGATCGCGAGAAATCCTTGCTGGCCGGCTGCGATGGGTATATTCGTAAACCGATCAATATTGATGAACTGCCGGAACAGATAGCACACTTCCTGGCAGGGGGTCGAGAAACAACATAGCTGGGCAGTACGCTCTCATCAAGCAAATGATCCGTCAGAGAGGCGTAGGGTCGGTATAATCGAATAACGCCTGCTCTCAATATGTTGTAACCGCCCTCTTCACGCCGCTACTGTATGGACTGCTGATGAACGAACCGAGACAGGCTGTACTGCGCAGAAAGATGATGCGGGGCGGCCTGGGACGCACACTGCTGACTGCATTTCTCTTGCTGGCGATTGGTCCTCTCAGCATCATAAGCGTCTACGCGATTGATCGTACCAGGCAGGAGAGTCAGAGGCAGCAGGAGGAGCAGATGACCCTCCTCGCAGAGAGTTACCGAGCGCAAGTTGCACTGGCGAGCGGGCAAGCAGTCAAGGCGCTCCGACAGGGGCAGGGGGAGCCGCAATGGACTCTAGGGCGGGATGGGCAATTCCTCAATGATCCTGCAACGCCCGGCACTCCGTTCCCCTCCTGGCTGGTGGACTCTCTGCCGACCACGGAATGGCAGATTGGGGGTATCCCGCCTGCCTTATGGATTGTCGTACCCCAAGGGGAAGGATGGGTTGCCTCCCTCTTACCCCTTGAGCCAGTTCTCGCTAGCTTTCAATTACCATCATCCCTACAACATACCGCCCTCTACATCCAACAGGGAGAGCAGTTTGTCCCTCTCTCGCCACAAACCCCTCCCCTTTCGGAGTCACTTCAGGCGCGGCTCCGCAGTCCTGATGAGGAGGGGGACAGTGCCATCATCTTAGGGAAGAATCAACTCCAAACACTGTACGCGCGGGCTCCGCTGGGGGACAATCTGGAAATCGTGGTGGTTCAACCCGAGGAAGAGGTACGCGCGGCAGCCGACACGCTGGCAGCGGCCCTGGTCGCCACCGCTATCCTGGCGGCGCTGGGGACTACCATTGGGGCTGCCCTGCTCACCCGTCGTATCACACGCCCCCTGTATGATCTGACCCGCACAGCGGTACAGATCGCACGCGGGGATCTGACACAGCGGACTCAGGTAGACCAGGATAATGAGTTGGGCATCCTGGCACTTGCCTTCAACATGATGACCGCCCAACTTCAGGAGACCCTCGAAACCCTGGAAGAGCGCGTCGAGAAGCGCACCGAGGAGCTCCGCCAGGCCAATGGCAAGATTCGGGCACGCGCCCGGCAGTTAGAACTCAGCGCCGAGATCGGAACCCTGATCAGTGGGATTCACGATCTGGAACGGCTGCTGCAACAGGGCACGCGAATCATTGCCACTACCCTTGGCTTTCAGGAAGCCGCGATCTGGCTCCTGGGTCGCCGTCCCGGTCGAGACCCAGGGTTGACCTTACGGGCCGCTGTCTGCCAAGATATGATTCATCTGCTGAATCATGAGGCATCCGAGCTACAGGAGATGGAGTCGGCTCGCCTGGCCGAGCAGGCACTCCAGAGCGGAAGCGCCGTTTTCAGCGAGGATCAGAGGACTCTGGCGCTGCCGATTCGCATGGCAGATAATATTCTGGGAAGCATGATCCTGACGTATGCCAGCAACACCTTTGAAGAGGGTGGCCAACAGCATCTTCAAACCCTGGCGGATACCTTCGCCGTCTCCATCGAAAATGTACGGGCCCTCGAAATGGAAGGCGTCGCCCTTGAGAAACTCCAGCAGATCGAGCAGCGGCGCGCCCAGTTTCTGGGCCAGATGAGCCACGAGCTCTCAACAGCCCTCAACTCCATCATCGGGTTCTCACACCTGATGCTCAAGGAGGTGGAGGGGCCACTGACCGATATGCAGAGGTCAGACCTTACCTTCATCAATCGAAATGGAAACCATCTACTCTCGCTGTTAGATGGGATGTTGGACGTTATAGACGGTGGGCAGGGACAGGAAGGCTCTCTTCCGTCTCTAGAGGGAGAAATGACGCGTGAATAACCTATCCTTCTCTTCATCTCTGCTGGGTCTGGGCATCCTACAGATCGTCATAGCCCTATTCTGGGTGATAACAGGGTACAAGCGTCCGTTGGCTCGTTGGTTTGGTGCGCTGATCCTGCTCTTCGGCGTTGCCAACATCGTCGAGGGCGTGGCCACCCCTACCTTTCTCACCTCTCTTCCCCTGCTTGCCAAGATTCATGCCCTCGTGACCCCGGTGATGTATCTTACCTTCCTGGGCGGCATCATGGTTCTCATCCGACCGCAGTGGGGTGAGGGCAAAGTGGGGCGTGCTCTCTTTGGGATGATAGTGTTTGTGGCAGCCCTGGTGGCGGCGGATGTTTTCATGCGGCTCGGGCTGTACTTCATGGAACCCGTCGCTCGAGAGACCTCGCTCCCTCTTACTTTTGCCTCCTACACCGCTACCAGCCCGTTGGGGCCCACCCTTGCCCTTCTACTCCCGAGCCTGGGTGCACTCGCCCTCGTGCTGCTCACCTTCGGCCTGGTCCGGAGGATGAACCCGGAGCAGCGCGCCCTGCAAGCGATCGTCATCTTCACAATCATACTCACAGCATTGCTGAGCTTCTCACTGAGCGAACTGGTTCAGCCCATGAGCGCGGCAAACTTTATCCTAACGATTGGCCTGTTCGTCGTGATGGCAATCTCTACCCCGAACCTTCTGGACTGGTTGGGCGGCATTGTGGCCAACCAGCCCATCCCCACCAAACTGAGTTGGGGCTTCGGCTCCCTGCTCTTCATTACCCTCGTTGTGGGTGGTATCAGCGTTCTCGCCCTCCTCAGCCTGAACCAGCTCGTGCAGGACACACTCTCCACGCAGAACCGCCTGGCTATCTCCGCCAACAGTCTGTTGGACCAGTATCGCCAGGCGCGCCGTCACGAGCGCGATTTCGAATTGCAGGCCCGTACTACGGGTCTGGACCGTGCGCTCCAGGGTCCCTACGCGCAATGGTTGGACAGCGTCAAAGCGATGGAGCGAACGCTCCAGCAGCTCAAGCGTGAAAATCTGACCCCGGATCAGCGGAACCGTGTCAAGACCATCGAGAGTATGTACCAAACGTATCTCCACGACTCCGAGAACCTGTTCCAGGGCTACCGACGGCGCGGGGATCGCGAGGTCGGGTCGCTGGCAGGCTGGCTCACCGCGACGGAGGTGCTGGATCAGCAGATCAGCAGCGTCTCGAACAATCAGCCCTTCAACGAACTATTTCTCTCCCTACGCACGCAGCAGGCGTACTATCTGATCTCCGAGAACTCCAACCGAGGGAACGAGATTCAAGACCTCTACGATGAGATGCAGGAGTTTCTGCTCTTCTCGCCCGAGTGGGATGTTCCGCTTGGGGACCGCGTCACCACGCAGGAGCTGCTCCAGGAGGAGGCGGTGGCCTTCTCGCAGGTGCGGGAATCCACGCGCGGGCTGACCATCCTGCGTTTCACCCTCGAAGGGACCTCGACCGTTCTGGAGCAGTACATCTCGGAATTCAGCACCCAGGCGAACACGGCGTTCAACCTTGGTGTTGGCGAGATTGAGGCAAGCCGAGAATTTTACAGCATTGTCATTCTCGTGGTGCTCGCCATCAGTCTGGTGATCGCCTACCTGCTCTCCGAGATTGTGACCCGGCAGATTCGCGGTCCGGTCCTGGCACTGGTGGACGCCGCCGACCAGATGGCGAGCGGAAAGCTGAATGTTCGCGCCGAGGTGTTGAGCCGGGATGAGCTCGGTGTTGCCGCCAACGCCCTGAACACGATGGCCTCCCGCCTCCAGAGCCTGTTGGGCACCCTGGAGGAGCGGGTCGCCCACCGTACCGCGCAGCTGGAAACAGCGGCCCAGGTGGCTGCCGCCGCGAGTGAGGTGCGCGATCTGAACGAGCTTCTTGTATCGACCACCAACCTGCTGATAGAGCACTTTGAGGATGTCTATCACGCTCAGGTCTTCCTCGTGGATCAGCAGGGGGAGGGCGAGTGGGCGGTGCTCCGTGCCTCGACGGGCGAGGTAGGAGAGATCATGCTCGCCCGCGAACACCGGCTCCAGGTGGGCAGCACCTCCGTCATCGGGAAGGTGACAGCC
>JACCSL010000769.1 GCA_013812995.1 Ardenticatenales bacterium
TGATTGACCGGGGTCGCCCCATTGAGTTCAGGCGCGCCAGCAATGGTCTTTGCTGTCGCCGTGGGTTGGGCCACGACGAGAGACTCGCTGGTACTCGTTGGCACAGGCGTAGGGCCTACCACGGTCAGGACCAGAGGACTCTCGCTGCGTGCCTGGGCCGCGATAATGGTCACCTCCAGCGTACCTGCTAGCCTCAACCGTAGTGTCGCGCGTGCCACGCCATCGACGGTACTGCTCTGCACGCGTGGCGCAACGGCCTCTTCCTGATCGCGCCAGGCACCTATGATTTCGACCGATGTGCCGTCGGGCACGGGGTGCCCATTGCGGTCCACGATAATGCTGCTCTGAACCTCGACCTCCGTGGGGGCCAGGAGTGGCTCCTCGGATAGACGCTCCAATGTGATCGGCTGGTTGGGCGCGGGCGAGAGCTGCGTGGGCAAATCGTAGTTAATCGCCTCGACGGTGACAGGCGGTGCGCCCTGCGGGACGATCTCCCGGAAAAGCGCCCGCGCTGCGACCTCCACGAATGCCTCCTGCTTCGAGTAGAGCGCGTAGGCAGCACTCAGCTTGGAAATCTCCGTGGTATCCAGCTGGTAGGGTACATTGAAGGCGAAGGCCACCACGCGCTTGTTGAAGAGGCTGCTGGCTGCCGCATCCAGCATCAGGCGCGCCGCGTCGGATTCCGGGTAGCGCGCCACCTGAGTGCCGGACATGGGCGAGAGATTGATGTCCTGCATCGCCAGAATGATCCACTGCGCGTTCTCCACCAGGGCACGTACCGCATCCGCCCGCGCCTGAGCCTCCGGATTCTCGCTGGACTCAATCGCCTCTGGCACCCCCAGGAAGAGCTTGAGGTCATCGAAGGAGAACGAGATAATCTGCGCCTCGGCGATCTGGTTGGTGCCCTGCGGCCCATAGCGGCGCAGGATTGCCTTTTGCAGGGCATCGGTGGGAAGCAGCGCATAATACGGGCAATCGAAACAGTCACGCACGCGCCGCGAGTCGGTGAAGATGACGATGGGCTCCCCGCGCAGCGGCGCACGCGGCAGCCGCTCGTTCAATTCCTCCAGGGTGCGGGGGAAGAGCAGGGTCAGGGACTGCTCGGCCACCGCCTGGGTCACCTCGCCTCCTTCCCCAAAGCGCGGCTCCGGCAGGGGGGGAAGCAGACCTTCCCCGCCCTCGAATTCCGGGTAGAGCTTGAGCTTCATGCGAACGACGCGCAGGGCCGCCTCGTCTACCCGCGTTGCGAAGGTGCGGTCGCTGCGATACTGCTCGCGGAAGTAGGCCAGCGTGTCGCGCATATTGTCCAACTGAGGATGCCACGCATCCTCGCGCGCAAACTGTGCCAGGATGAGCAGATCGTTCCCGGCCATCAGCGCATCCCGCGCAATCTGCCGGTGGGGAAAGGTCTGGCCCGTGGGGTCGAAGTAGCGCTTGACCGCTGGCACGCCAAGCGAGTCGCTGACGATGACACCGCGCTGCTGCCACTCGGCGAACTCCTGCTGCGAGAGAATGGTTCGTAGCCCCTGTGGGTCGAAGGAGATGGGCGCGGTAAACTGGCGGATATTGCCCTGGAAACCTCGGTAGCGGATATGGCTCGACATGAGCGCATCGGTTACAGCGGGATCCTCGGGGGTGTCAAAGCGGGTGACGGCGAAGAAGGGGGCGAGCTCGATGCGCCGCAATTCCTGTAGACTTTTGTCTACCGTAGCGACCTCATCATCCGGGAGCCGATCCGAGCCACCGTGGCCTGGAAAATGCTTAGCAACGGTCACGGTCCGTCCGCTCGACCCCTCATGGATGCCCGTGATGTAGGCACGCCCCATTCGTCCCACCCAATAGGGATCTCCCCCGAAAATACGAGTACCCAGGTCGCCCTTGGTCGTCGAACGCGGTGTGCTGAGAACATCCACCGTTGGCCCCAGAATCATATTAATTCCGGCTGCCGCCATCTCCTGCCCGGTAATCTGTCCTACCTGTCTGGCAAGCTCCAGATTCCAGGTCGCACCGACTGCCATCGGGCTTGGCAGGGGTGTTGTCCCTCCCGTCAGGCGACTGTAGGGCCAGCCATCTCCCTCGTGGTCGATAGCGATGAGAAGGGGGAGCGGAGATTTCTCCAGCGCAAGCGCTTGCAATCCCTGGGTACTTTCCCGCACCTGCATGGGCGCAGACGCGTCATTCACAAAGTTTTGATTGGCTGCCAGAAGTACCACCCCACCGACCTGTTCCTCTCGAATCAGTTGGGCAATATCGCTGCTGCTCCCGAACTCTCGTCCTACAAACGAGACTATGAATAATTGGCCTACCCGCGCCTCGACACTCATCGCGTCGAGGGTTTCCTGGGCACGGTCCCCCTGTGCCTCCCCACGCACGGGCCAGAGGGAAAGCAGCAGGCTTGCGATCAGCAATAGCGGTAAAAAACGTCGCATCATTACACCAAACATAGCCATGTTGAAGAATAGTAGGGCCTTTATGATAGGCCCCACCGCTGCGCAGGGCGATTCTAGCTCGCTTGCCCGCTTCTCCAAAAGCGTCCGAAAGGCGTAGGGTGTGCGTAGAAGAACGGTCCAGCCTTCTGGCCAGGAGGCTCTCTACACTATCAGGTTGGAAACACACAGGAACTGGTCCTGATGGAGGATTGTCACGATGATGGAACTACTATTCGACTATCGCTATCCGATCTGGCTTGTTGGCGGGTTCGTGCTGTACTGGCTGGCGGCGAGTATCCCGGAGTGGCAGCGGGTGGCGCGGGCAGGAACGTGGAATGCGGAGCGAGACTATGCGACCTGGCGGTTGCGCAATGCCCTGCTCATCATCACGGTGCTGCTGCCGCTGCTGCTCGCCACAACAGCCGTTGCACTCCTGTAATTACTCGACTGTTGTGATTTTGATGATACTAAGGCAGACAGGCTGATCGCTGGTTGAAAAGCAAATAAGCCTCGCTCTTTAGAGAACCAGGCTACCTGAAAAGTATGGCTCCGCTGACACGCGCCACCCGGATGTAGGGAAGTGAACACCTCATTAGCACTGAACGCTTGAGAGTACCGAACCATCGCGTGTAGGCTAGTTGCCTGATATGGATGCTGGTGGTTCTACCAGCAGACAGACAGCTATGCCGCCCCCGATGGCCGGGCTACCCGTAACCGTACGCACAAGAGGGTGTGTAAGCGGAGACATTAATCATGATAGTCTTAGCTCATCAATGGTCAAATCTGCCCAGCCAAATCACAACAGTCGAGTAATTATTGATGGTACGGCTCTTGCATACAGCAAGAGTCAGGTCGAGAAGTTCAAACAACGCTCAGGAGGCTCAATGATGAACAGCCAAACTCTCAAAAACCGACTGGCCGCTGTACTGGCAGTGATTGGAATCACCCTCTCGCTGCTGGCGGGCTCTGGACAGGCCCACGCGGCAGGGGCAGATGAAACCTGTGAGTCTAACTTCTGTCAGGGCAATGGGTTCCAACCCACTGAGTATGACTGGAGCGACGACTAACTCAACTTCAAAGCACGCTTACCAGTCCTACAGAGGACGGTGCCACCAGGCACCGTCCTCTGTATTTTGGCGACTGGCGGAAAGTGGCTAGCATTGGCAACGCAGCAAACAGCCA
>JACCSL010000778.1 GCA_013812995.1 Ardenticatenales bacterium
GAACATAGGTGTAGTGGGGAAACGAGGCCGCGCGAATATGGCGGACCAGGTCCACCCCGGTCATGAGGGGCATCATCCAGTCCACGACAAGGAGGGGGATGGGCTGCTGTTGAAGCAGCTCCCAGGCGGCCAGCCCACTCTCGACCTCGAGAACCTCGTAATCGTCGCGGCGCAAGATGGTGAGCAGCATCCGCCGGATGGAAGCATCATCGTCCGCCACAAGTACCTGCATGGTCACGTTTCAGTTACCTCGCTCTCACAGACGTTAGCGCCAGGAAGCCCACGCATTCCATGTGTGGGAGGAATGGCGCGGCCTTGAAAAAGCCTTGCCCTGCCAAGCCCTGGCTTCTCCTTTCAGGGGTTAAATAGTAGTAAGGTAGGGGGATTTTGTCTTTCGACCGGGCTCCCCCTGGGCCACCACCGCTTGCGCGGGTAATGTGTGCCTCGCCAAAGTTATCCTGGCTTGTTCCGTCTAGCGCACTGTCCTAGACCCTCAGACTGTTTAACGCTAGACGATAGAGCGTGGGGCTGGCAAGCACCCCAAGGTATCATGACCAGAATAACGTAGCCCTCGTAGGGCTTAGGCCGTGGTCAGCTCGGGCTTGCGGACAAGCCCACGGATTCGCCTAAAGCGCCTACTGTTGGCTATCCGTGGGTCGCTGACAAGGATGATGGGGAACTGCATGGCTCCCAGCTTACTGTGCATCTGGTGCCACGACAAGCTGCTTTTGGCTTAACTCGATCCGCTCCACCCGCGCCGCCAACTCCTCAGTCGTCGGCTCGGTGTAGATCATCACTGTGTTCAGATTGCTGTGCCCCAGCAGCGCGGCCAGGTTACGCAGATCGGCAGGGTTGACCACCAAATAGCGTGTGGCGTAGGTGTGACGCAGGGTGTGAGGGCCAAACGATTTAAGCCCTGCCCCTTGAGCATATTTATCCAGGAGACGCTTCAGTCACTTTATGCTGCCACCGCAGGAGGAGGAACCTTCTCGTTTTTCAGAGAAGGTTCCTCCTCCTGTCAGGGTTGGCTGGAAGGTAGCAGCTTGTGTTCGATGAGGAAGGTGCGTGCCACGTCTTGATAAGGACGTTCTTCGGGGCCATCGACCTGCCAGTTGAGCGCGGTCATGGCCTCCTGCGTGAGCAGGGGTGCGAGCGGGTTGAGGATCGAAGGAATAGCGGGATAGCGCTCAATGATCTCCCGCCGCACGATGGGCGCAACGTTATAGGGTGGCCAGAACGCTTTGTCATCCTCCAAGAGGACAAGGTGATGGCCTGCGATCTGACCATCGGTGCCGTAGGCAGGAATCACATCAACCTCGCCTGACAGCAGGACCGAGTATCGTTCGTCCTCGGAGACAATGACCCGCTGGGCGAAGTGCATCGGCCCATATATGCCCTCCAGACCCAGAATGCCATCTTGTCTGTCATAAAAAGATTCGTCTCCACCCACCTTGAGCTGCTCGGCAGTGCTCGCAAGATCGGTAATGGTCCGAAGCTGATGGTGGCTCGCCATCTCGCTTGTGGTGGCAAGCGCCCAAGTGTTGTTGAACGGTGCTCGCTCCAGCCAGATGATGTCGAATTGCTGCTCGTACTGGCGCTTGACACGCTCGTAGACGGTCTGCTCTCCTTGAAGAGGGGGTTCCTGGAGGATAGCGAGCAAGGCGGTCGAGGTATATTCAGGATACATATCAATGAGCCCCCCCCGCATCAAGGCGTGGAGCTCGCGCGTTTGTGTCTCCTCCAACTGACGTTCTACGGGAATACCA
Organism: Ardenticatenales bacterium; assembly: GCA_013812995.1. GTDB lineage: Bacteria > Chloroflexota > Anaerolineae > Ardenticatenales > Ardenticatenaceae > JACCSL01. The sequence continues at coordinate 1,767 of JACCSL010000778.1, forward strand.
TTGGCCTCTAGGAGTTGGGCATACATCTCGGCCAGAAGATAAGACTCGGTAAAACTTTTCGAGCTGATAACGACTGGCGGACCCACAGGCGCAGCCGTGGAGTTGCAGGCAAGCAAGAGTAGGGGTAGGGCACATAGCAGGAAAAGGTGTAGCCGCGAGCGAGACATAGATCAAGGCCCTCCTTGGTAGAAGATGGTTGAGTCGAGGAACCGTAGGGGGTGGCCGCCTTGTGTGCAGCGATGCCTACCCGATCAGAACTCTACCATAGCGTATTGACACAAAACAAGGGGGCTCTTCGCACCATTCCTTGTCGCGGGGCAGGGTGGCATCCTGGTAAAGCAGCAGAGCAATTTTCTCTGGCATCGGCAGAGCTACCTCAACGATCTGCGGTGCGCTCTCGCCCTTCTGGGTTTGCAATGTGCCAGCACCAACACGCCCAGAATCGTCTCCAACTCAGCGGGCTTCATGTCGCGCCCTGCCATCGTTGTGGCCCCACCCATGCAGGCACGTTCAGCCAGGCAAGGCTTTCTTCTTACCATCGCTCCTCCCTCAGCCCTGCGCAGTGGTTATGAGTCCGCGCTTTGGTTAGCTTCCTGCGGCGATCCGTTGGCTCAAAAAGGGTAGAAAGTGTCCCTCGTAGCGCACCTGGAGCTTGGGGATCATCCAATCATTGCCCGTAACGCGCGCGCGGCAGAGTCGGGAGCCGCACTGGCAGGGCTCAAGAACATAAGAGGGTTCGCTCTCCCAGATCGCATAATCGCCCCGTATTTCATCGCCCGGCTGGATGTCGCGGCGCGCGACAAGGGTGACCGCATCGGTCAGCCACAGGTTGGGGTCACAGGAGTGATTGATAAAGTAATCCATGGCATCAGCCGGGCCAAAGAGATAGAGGCCCTCTTCGATGATCGAGTAGGACCAGTTGCCTTCCAGGGGCGGCATGGCGCGGAGTTGCTCGTCGGTGTACACATCGCCCCCCCAGACCATCACGGTCTCCCCCTCTCGAATCAGCTCCGTTGTAAAAAGCCCCTGCCCCTGTATGGTAG
>JACCSL010000782.1 GCA_013812995.1 Ardenticatenales bacterium
GCCACTCTCGAAGGCGGCGTCCCCTCCACCCTCATCCAGAAAGGCCCAGGCATCTGCGCCTTCCTGGCTAGGGGTAGGCGTGGCCGCTGGCGTGGCAGGTGTGGGCTCCGTCTCCGAGAGGAAGGACCATTCCGATCCACTCGGCTCCTGCGGGGCAGGGGTCGAGCCGCCAAAAGAGGGCTCCTCGGACTCCAGTTCCGCCAGGATCGACCACTCGCTCCCGCTGTCCGACGGACTCTCGGACGTGGAGGGCGCGGGGGACTCTTCCTCCGAGATGAAGGACCACTGTCGAGAGGCGGCGGGGGGCGACGCGGCAGATGGTTCCTCATCCAGCAACCAGGACAACGATTCCTCGGGTGCTGAGTCGGGTTCTGGCTCTGGCTCCTGCGCTGCCCAGGTGCGCGGCGCTTCCTGGGGAGGAGATTGGCGCGATTCTTCCTCATCCTCGAAAAGCCAGTTCAGCGGACGGGGGGCCTGCTCCTCCAGCTCTTGTAGGTAAATCTGCGCCTCGCGCAGTTTGGGATCGTATTTGAGGGCGCGCTTCAGCGCGTCGATGGCGTGGCCCCGGTTGTCCAGTGCCCGCGCGAGCCAGTACCAGAGTTGCGCCTCGCGCGGGTAGTCGCGAATGGCGGTGGTGAGGGCGACACGGGCACTCTCCCGGTCCCCTCCTTCCAACTGACGATACGCTTCCTGAACGACTTTTTGAATCGCGGGATCCATAAAAATTATTCCCCCAGAGAATGGAGATGGATTGCTTAAGTTTTAGCAGCGAAGCGCCAGGAAGGGAACCAGCATTTCCTCGGCCTCCAGCGACCCATGCATGCCCAGAAGCGAGCGAGCGGGCTCGGATAACCACAGGGTCGCGCCGCCCCTGGCGAGCAGGACAACATCGCCCAGACGCCGCTCCGCATCAGGATGGAGGCGAGCCGGCGGACCATAGAGCCCCGCCGTGAGCGCCTCCCGGCTATCGAGAAGATGGAACGCGCTTGCCAGATGGGCCTCGTGATAGGCACGAATGGCCTCACTATGGCCAGCGCGCCCATACAGATAGAGGTGGCGCGGCTCCCCACCCGGCATGAGGCTGAGGTGCTGTGCCAGTGCTGGGTGGTCGCTCAACAGGTGGCGCTCGGCGTCAGGCGAGAAGACATGACCATGATCTGCTGTGACCAGGAACAGGGTTTTCTGGCGCTGCTGCGCGGTGAGCGATCCCAGGAAGCCATCGAGGTGGAACCGAAGCTCACGCCAGAGTGCCTCCCAGGAGGGCTCGTTGGGGCCATCCCGATGGCTGAAATTGTCGAAGTCAGGGTAGTAGGCGTAGCAAAAAGCCCGTTGCCCCGTGGTCTGGCTCAGCCAGTCGCGGAGCATCAGCCAGAGGTCTGTCGCGTTATGATAGCCGATGACCCGCGCGCCGCGCATCTGCATCCGCGTGAGGGGGCTATTGCTAATGGGCATAGGCATCAGGGAGGTCGTCGATACAGCCCCTCCCGCCAGAACCTGCGCGAGAGAGGGCGTACGCAGGAAGGTCTCGGGGGCCAGCCCCCAACTCTCCAGCTCGCCATATCCCGCCGCGCCGCGCCCAACCGGCTGCCAGAAGAGCATGTTGCAGAGCGCGCTCTGCTCCGCTAGCAGCATGGTAAAGCCGAGTATCCCATGCTCGGCGGGGGCTGCCCCATTGCCCCAGAGCGTCGTTGTGGCAACGCTCGTGGTGGCGGGCGACACTGAGGTAATCGGGGTCAGGCGCGCGCCGAGCTGCTCAAGCTGCTCGACAAAAGCGGTATCGCCGCTTTCGAGTAGACTTCGGAGGCGTCGCCAGCCAATCCCGTCCAAGACGAGCAGAATGACCCGCTCAATTCCCTGCTCCAGGCCGCGCCAGTGGCGCTCGTCCAGTGGAGGAGCGGCCCACCCCTGATCTACCCTAAGCAGGTGCCCTATTGTCGGGGGCAGGTTGGCAATCGAGTGGCCGGTATAGTGGGGTAGGATGAAGGATTCAGGCAGCAGGGCAGCAAGAGATGTGGGCTGACGGGCTATCACGTCGGCCTCAAGGTGCTGCAAATCAAGGCTCATCAAGGGCTCCTCCTTGCCCGAGGATAAGGGAGAGCGCGCAAATCGAAAAATAAAGAAAGAGGGGCGCAGCCGCGCCCCCCTCTTTACCTGTACTTGATTATCTCTTGTCGGCGTTGATGTCGCCCTTATCTCCCTGGCCCGGCTTCACCTTGGTGTCCGACTCACGCTTCATGTCCCTGGAAATTGAGCGGCCCATATCCACCTGATCTTCGGTGAACTGCCCCTCCTCGTCCCGTCGAATGTAGCGCTTGTCCTCCTCGTTGGGTTCAATAAGTTCGCGATCTCTGGGTGGCATAATTGCCTCCTTTCCGAGCCCTATAAGAGCAAAAAGGGTGCCAAAGGAGCGATAGAGCGTTGGAGCGGAACGGCAAGCGGTGGAACAGCCGTGGTCGTTTCGCTCCAACGCTCCAACGCTCCTCCGTTCCAACGCTCTATCGCTCCTCCGCTCCAACGCTCTACTCGCTAAGCAGTTGGATTGCTTGGTCGAGGCGCACGAGCACCGGCTCGCGCCCGATGTGATAGACGGTCTCGAAAATGCCCGGTGCCTGGAGGCGGCCCGTGATGGCAACGCGAATGGGCTGAAAGAGTTGTCCTGCCTTCAGGCCAAGCTCGCTGGCGAGGCTACGGAGCGTCTGATCGATGGCCTCCAGGGTCCACTCGCCGGCCGCGAGCGCCTCGCGGGTGCGCTGGAGGGCCTGGCGCGTGGTGGCATTGTCCATGCCCTTGGCTGGGAGTTCCGCCACGTTGGGCGGCGGCGCATCGGCCAGGAAGAAGTCGAGGAGCGCCGGGGCCTCGCTGAGCAGCCTCATCCGCTCCTGAACGAGGGGCAGAACCGCGCGCAGCCGCTCGCGCTCCGTGGGCAGCCCGGCCTTTTCTAGAAAGGGAGCCACATGCTCGGCGAGGTCGTCCACCGGCAGCTGGCGAATGTAGTGACCATTCATGTGCTCCAGCTTCTCGAAATTGATCGCCGCCGGGCTCTTCTTGATCTCATGGAGGTCGAACTTCTCGATCATCTCCTCCAGCGTCGCGAGGTCGCGGTCGGGAGCTACGGACCACCCTTGCAGAGCGATGAAATTGACAAAGGCTTCCGGGAGGTAACCCAACGCGCGGAACTCGCTGATCATGGTCGGGTATGTATTCTCGGTGACGGTGCCATCCGGGTTCTGCTTGCGCTTGGAGAGCTTGCCCTTGCCGCTGGGGTCCAGAATAAGGGGCAGGTGCACGTAGACGGGTGTCTCCCAGTCCAGTGCCTGGTGGATCAGAATGTGAAGCGGGAAGGTTGGCAGATATTCGTCCGCCCGCATGACATGGCTGATCTGCATGTCGTGATCGTCCACGAGGTGGCCCAGATGGTAGGTGGGCAGGCCGTCGCTCTTCAGAAGGATGAGGTCTTCCAGGGAGCGATTCTCGAAGGTCGTATCGCCACGCACCGCATCATGCACCGTGGTTTGCCCCTCCAGCGGCACGGCCAGGCGAATAACGGGGGGGCGACCCTCTGCCTCGCACGCGGCTGCGGCCTCGGCGCGCTCCGCCGGGCCAAAGGTGCGACAGCGGCGATCATAGCCGGGGGGCGCGTTTCGGGCTTTCTGGGTGGCACGCCTCTCCTGGAGTCGCTCCTCGGAGCAGTAGCAATAGTAGCCGTGGCCGGACTCGACGAGTTGTTTGGCGACTTCCTGATAGCGCGGGCGGCGCTGCGCCTGGAAATACTCGTTGGGCGAGGC
>JACCSL010000789.1 GCA_013812995.1 Ardenticatenales bacterium
AGAGTGAGCCGTGTCCAACAGCGACGCGTCTGATGAAAACCCTACCTTCTTCGCGGAATTCCTGGATGATTTCTTTGCGGAGTGTGACGAGCACCTGAGCCACATCCACCACGAGCTGCTGGCCCTCGAAGAGGCCATCGGACAGCCCCGCATCCCACGGGCGCAGGCTGAGGAGTTGCTGCGCCACTTCCACTCCCTGAAGGGGCTCTGTGCCATGACGGGCGTCAAGCAGGGCGAGCAGCTCGCCCATGAGGTCGAAAGCTATCTGCGGGCGCTCGCCCAGGCGGAGGTGACACTCACGCTGGCGGCGATGGATCTCCTGGTGGCGAGCACCACCCTGCTGGAGCAGAGCGTGGAGGCCTTCCGCACCGACGCGCCCCCCCCGGACATTGCTGAGACGGTGGCGCAGCTTGCCGCACTGCTGACCGAGGCACCCGCGCCGGACCTCCCCGCGCCAGCCCCGCTGGTTCCGGCGCTCAGTTCTCTGTCAGAGGAGGAGCGCGGCAAGATCGCGCGCCTCCAGCAGGAGGGCAGGCGCGTGTGGTACGTCGAGTTTATTCCCTCCTCGGAGCTGGTCGAGCGGGGAATCAATGTCAATCTTATTCGCGAGCGGCTAACTACCCTGGGCGAGCTGATCTGGGGCGCGCCGCGTGTTCTAGAAAAGGGCTCAATTGCCTTCGAGTTTCTGGTTGCCAGCGACACGGGCGAGGAGCAGCTTGCCCACTGGCGCGCCGATGGCGTGCGCTACGCCTCCTACGAGGGAGCGTCTACCTCCCTCACGCGGCGGCAGAGCAATGTGTTGCCCGCTGCCAGGGGCGCGGCTGCTCCACCGCCGCTCACGCTCACGCCCAGCAACATCGTCCGGGTGGACCTGGGGCGGCTCGATGAGGTCATGCGGATGGTCGGGGAGCTGGTCATCACCCGCTCCCGCCTCCAGGAACAGGTCAAGCAGCTGCGGGGCCAGTTGCCGCCGGGCGAGTGGCGAGCCCTTTACGACCTCAACCATTCCCTGGAACGACAGCTTCGCACCCTGCGTACCAGTGTCATGCGCGTGCGGCTGGTTCCCATCGGGGAGCTCTTCTCGCGGATGCAGTTTGTCGTGCGCGACCTCGCTCGCGAGACGGGGAATCGCGTGGTCCTGAGGCTGACGGGGCAGGAGGCAGAGATCGACAAGCACATCGTCGAGCGAATGATGGACCCCCTGCTGCATCTGGTGCGCAACGCGGTCAGCCACGGGCTGGAGTCCAGCGAGGAGCGGCTGGCGCTGGGCAAACCCGCCGAGGGAACGATCTCGCTGCGGGCCGACATGGCGGGGGATACGGTGATCCTGGAAATCGAGGATGATGGGCGCGGCATCGACGCGGCCCTGGTCGCCCGGCGCGCCCAGGAGGTAGGTGTTCCAGCCGCCATGCCGCTGCTGGAGATGCTCTGCCAGCCAGGGTTCTCCACCCGCGAGGAGGCCGACCTGGCGAGTGGGCGGGGCATGGGCATGGCCGTCGTCAAGGAAACGATTGAATCTCTGGGAGGAATACTCTCGCTCGACACGGAGCGGGGGCGCGGCACATGCTTCGTTATCCAGTTGCCCATCACGCTGGCCATCCTGGAGGCACTCGTGGTCGGCGTGGGCAACGAGACGTTCGCACTCCCGCTCACGAGCGTGCGCGAGATTATCGAGATAAATGGGCGGGCCATTACCCCACTGGAGGGCGGCGAGTTGCTTTCCTACCGGGACGGGGCACTGCCCCTGCTTCACCTCGCGCGCCTCTTTGCCCTTCCCTCGACCGGACCGCGCTACGTCCTGGTGATTGGCACGGAGCGGGACGCGGTGGGTGTCGTGGTAGAGCGGGTGCTGGGACAGCGCGAGATCGTGGTGCGCTCGCTGACGGACCCGCTGGTGCAGGTGCCCGGTATCGCGGGGGCCACACAGCTGGGCGACGGGCGCGTGATCCTTATTCTGGATGCGGTATCACTGCTGCGGGAGACAAAACGATGACCCGAACCCCCTTTATCCTCTTCGATCTGGCAGGTGCCACCTACGGGATACCCAGCCAGGAAGTCAAACAGATGGAGATGATCGAGCAGATCACGCCGGTTCCCAACGCGCCCCCCTCGGTCGAGGGCGTGGTCTACTCGCGGGGGGAGGTCATTCCCGCCATGAATCTGCGCGTTCGCTTCGGCTTCGAGACGGTGCCGCTCACCCTGCGCAGCCGCCTCATCATCGTGGAGCGCGCGGGCCGCACCGTTGGCCTGATCGTGGACAGCGCACGGGAGTTTATCTGGATTCCCGATGATCTCATCCAGCCCGCCCCGGAGGCCATCGTCGGCGTCAAGGGGCGCTATGTGGAAGCGATTGCCACCCTTGGTAATCGCCTCGTAGTTCTGATTGATCTCGACGAGGTTCTTACCCTCGATCCACTCTACCTACCCACGTCTGAGGACGTTTAGAGCAGAAGGAGCATCCTATGCCATTTGGCCTTTTTAACACACGCGGCACCCTGGACGCTGACCTGGCACAGGCCAGGGAAGAGACAGGTCAGCTCAGCCAGCAGGCCAACGAGGTTGCGGCGCTGGCGACACAGGTCAACCAGGGCGTGGATCAGCAGGCGCGCTCGCTGACCGCCAATGCAGAGCACATCGGCCAGACCGTTGCCTCCCTGAAGGACAGCGCCACCCAGTCGGAATCCGTAGCGACCTCTACCGAGCAGCTCGTCTCCTCAATTAACGAGATTAGTGCCTCCATCGATGAGGTCACCGATAACGCCACACACCTGGCCGGGTCAGTCGAGGAAACCGCCGCTGCGATCAATGAGATGACCTCTTCCATCCAGAATGTGGCCGGTATCTCGCAGGAGATGGCAACCTCCGCCACAGAGGTCACCAGTGCGATGATCGAGGTCGCCGCCTCGCTCAATAGCGTCAGCGATGACACCGATGTACTGGTCTCCTCCATCAACGAGACCGCTGCTTCCATCGAGGAGATGACGCGCTCGATCCAGGGCGTGGCCTCGAACGCGGACGATATGAGCGCCTCCGCCGAACAAACCTCGGCGGCCATCAACCAGATCGCTGCCTCCGTCGAGCAGGTCACCGCCATGTCGCAGACCCTCGCGACGGGAGTCGAGGATGTCGGCACCTCCATCGAGGAGCTGGCGCGCTCCATTCAGGGTGTCGCGCAGAACGCCCAGCAGATTACCGATGTGGCTGCCTCGGCGGCCACGGGCGCGGAGCAAATGAGCCGCTCCATCCACTCTGTGGCCGCCCTCGCCCAGCAGACCGACACCATCACACGGCGGGTCGCGCGCGATGCCGAGGAGGGGGGCGCGGCCATCCAGAAATCCATGCAGGGTTTTAGCCGGATCAGCGAAACGATGACGCAGTCGGCCTCGGTAATTCGCGAGATGGGCAAGCAGGCCAACGAGATTGGCAGCATCGTGGACACCATCAACCTGATCGCCGAGCGCACCAACCTGCTCTCGCTGAACGCCTCCATTGAGGCGGCGCGGGCGGGTGAGGCAGGTCGCGGCTTCGCAGTGGTGGCGGAGGAGATTCGGAATCTGGCGGATCGGGCCGCGCAGGCCACCGCCGATATCACCGCTATCATCCGCGCCCTCCAGGAGGTGGCGCAGGAGGCGGTCAGCACCTCCACCGAGGGGCTGCGCGTGGCGCAGGAGAGCGGTCAGTTGGCCGAGGCGGGGGTCAGTGGCCTGCAAAAAATCATGAGCGGGATTGAGGAGAGCACCACGCTGGTCGGGCAGATTGCCAGCGCCACGGAGGAGCAGCGGGCTGCCGGGCAGCAGGTCGTTGACGCGATTCAGACCACAGTGCTCCAGGCCCGCCAGGTGGCCGGGGCGACCACCGAGCAGGCCACGACCGTCCAGAGTGTGGTGCGTGCCACGGAAAGCATGAGGCGCATCGCGCAGCAGGTCGCGCAGGCGATGGGAGAGCAGAGCCACTCCGCCCGCGAGATCATCAAGGCCGCGCAGCACAACACCTCGCTCGCGACCCGGATGCGCCGCGCCACCAGCGAGCAGGCGAAGGGCGTCAACCAGATCGCCCAGGCGGTGGAGTCGATGCGACGCGGCGCGGCCTCGACCTCGCGCGCCCTCAACGAGCAGGCCAATGCGGGCACGCAGATCTCGCAGGAAGGAGAGAGCCTCGCGCGGCAGGTGGCGACCATCAACCAGGCCATTCGCGAGCAGTCCACGGCCACCGAGCAAATCCGCGTGACCGCAGAGGGGATTCGGCAACAGGCGGGGCAGCTTGCCAGGGCGATGGGAGAGCAGAACCAGGCCACGCGCGAGATGACCAGCGCCGCCCAGAACATTTCCCGCCAGATTGCGCTACTCACTCATGCGAACCGGGGCCATTCCACCGCGATGGAGCAGATGCTGGGCGAGCTGGAAACGATTCGCCAGAGCACGCAACAGAGCGCCGATGGAAGTCGACTCATGCAGCAGGCGTGCGTCTCGCTCCAGGAGCGCGCCCAGGGGCTGGATGCACGCCTCGGGCGGCTGGGCAACGGAAACCGTTAGTGACCCCCTCTGAATACCCGATTGGCCTCTTCATCACGGACGAGGCACTCGTGCTGCGCTCGTGGGATGAGTGGTTGGCCCACGCAACCGGAATCTCGGCCAGTGAGGCGCGCGGGAAGCCCCTGACTGAGCTTATTCCCGATCTGGAAGCGCGCGGTTTGCTGACGCGTTTCCAGCGCGTGGTGGAGGAGGGCGTGGTGGAGGTTCTCGCCCCGGCGTTCCATCGCTATCTCATCGCCTGTGCGCCCTCGCTGCCCTCCCTGTACTTCGAGCAGATGCGGCAGCGAGTGACGATTGCCCCGCTCCGGGAGGAGGAGCGCATCGTTGGCACGTTGGTGACCATCGAGGATGTCACTGCCCGCATGGACCACGAGCGCACCCTGGCCGCCCAACTTTCCAGCGACGATGAGCAGACGCGGCTACGTGCCGTGGAGCGGCTGGTGGCTGAGCAGGCTCTGGAAGACACGACCGCGCTGACCGGTGTGATGGGCGACGAGAGCTGGCGGGTGCGCCGCGTGGCAGTCACGGGACTGGTCCGGCAGGGCGGGGGCGATCTGATCGAAACCCTGCTCCACGCCCTGCGCGACAGCCATCGCAATCCCAGCGTGCTCAACAGCGCCCTCCAGGTGCTGACACTTCTCGACGAGAATGTCGTAGCGATGCTCGCGGAGAGCATCGCCTCGCCCGACCCCGAGCTACGGGACTACGTGGCCCTGGCGCTGGGCGCGCAGCAGGATGCCAGCGCGATTCCTCCGCTGCTGGAGGCACTGAACGATCCGGATATCAATGTGCGCTACCACGTCATCGAGTCATTGGGGCAGCTTCACGCCCTGGAGGCGGTCGAGCCGCTCATGGCGGTGGCTGAGGGCGACGATTTCTACCTGGCCTTCCCCGCGCTGGATGCGCTGACCCGCATCGGCGATTCCAGCGTCGCGCCGCGCATCGTGCCACTGCTCGCCAACGAGTGGCTGCGCGACCCGGCGGTGGCCGCGCTGGGCGAGCTGGGCAACGACAGCGCGGTTGCGCCGCTGGTGGCGCTGCTGAATGCACCGGGTAGCCCCGTTCTGATGATTGTCGAGGCCCTGGTCGCCCTCTATGATCGCTACGAGAGCCTCTACCAGGAGGGGCAATTTATCGCCGAGATGGCACGCAGTGCGATCAACGGGCAGGGTATCCAGCAGCTGCTGGCGGCGCTGGACGCGGCGCAAGTCGATGCCCTGCGCCCGTTGGTGATCGTGCTGGGCTGGCTCGAAGGGCCAGCCAGCCAGCGAGCCCTGGCACGCCTGCTCAATCGACCGACCGTTCATGCGGAGGTCATTCGTGCCCTGAGCCGATATGGCACGAGTGTCACCGACCTGCTGGTCGAGCAGCTGGAGCAGGAGGAGGTCGAGGCACGGCAGGCCGCCGCCCTCACGCTAGGTCGCATTGGGGACAAGCGCGCGGTGCCCGCCCTGATTCGCCTGTTGAGCGCCGAGGCAGAGGTGGCCGTTGTCGCGGCGGGCGCGCTGGCAAAGATCGGAGACCGCTCAGCCTTCGAGGCCCTTCTCGCGTTGCTGAGTCATCCCAACGGGGCGGTACGGCAGGCAGTTATCTCCACGCTGAACTCGCTGGGTCACCCTCAGATGGCGATGCGGATGGCGACGCTTCTGGCGGATACCAACCCGCTGGTGCGGGAGTCCGCCGCCAAGATCGCTGGCTACTTTGGCTATCCTGAATGCACGGAACAACTACTGCGCTGCTGCCAGGACGAGGACGAGCGGGTGCGCCGGGCGGCCATTGAGCATCTCCCCTTTCTGGAGGATAAACGATGCGTGCCCGCCCTGCTGGAGGCGTTGGCACAGGGCAGCCCCGCCGTGCGGGCCGCCGCCGCCCACGCGCTGGCCTACATCGAAGAGGAGGAGGGACTTCCGGCCCTGCTGATCGCCCTCGACCAGGACGAGGACCCCTGGGTACGCTACCAGGCGGCCCGCACGTTTGGGAGGTGGGGGTCTGTGGCAGCCCTTCCGCACCTGGGAGAGGTGAGCCAACAGCCGCAAGCCATGCCCGTGCGCCTGGCCGCCATCGAGGCCCTCGGGCGCATCGGTGGCGCACCGGCAACTATCTTGCTCCCTTTGTGGGGGCAGAAGAGCCCGACCTGGTGCGCGCCGCGCTGGCGGCTCTGGGGATGATCGGCCACCCCGATGCGCTCGCCCCCCTGCTCGCGGTGCTGCGTGCCCCAGACGCCGCTCAGCGTCGGGAGGCACTGCGTGCCCTCGGGGAGCGCGGGAGCAGCGATGCCGTGCCCGCCCTCCACTCGGTTGCCACGACAGACACCGCCGAGGCGGTGGCCCAGGAGGCCATCCAGTCCCTGGGCAAACTCGCCAGCCCCGAGGCGGTCGCTGCCCTGATTGAGTTATGCCAGGAGCCCACAAGGCAGGCGCAGGCGGTCGCTGCTCTGGCGGGGCTAGGGGAGGAACAGGTTGCCTGGGTCGCCCAGGGGATGGAGCACCTGCATCCGGGGGTACGCGAGGCGATTGTCGCGGCCCTGGCACGGATGAAACGGAGCGCGGCGGCGGAACATCTGGTGCGTGCGCTGCACGATCAGGAGAGCACGGTACGGCTGGCGGCGGTCAAGGCGTTGGCGCAATTGGGCAGTCGAAGTGCTACCATCAAGCTAGAGAGTCTGGCAACCCAGGATCCAAACCCGGCGGTGCGACGGCTGGCCCAATGGGCGCTCCAGAGGTAGATGATGCAATTCTACCCTGAGGGTCTCAGCCTGCCCGAGAGCATCTTCGCCATTCTCCGCGACCTTATCCATGAGCACACGGGGCTCTTCTTTGACGACAAACGGCGTGATGTCATGGCGGACCGACTCTCACCGCTCGCACAGGGGCGGGGCTTTGACTCTTTCATGGATTACTACTACCTTCTGAAATACGATGGAAATGCCACCGACGAGTGGCAGCGCGTAATCGACGCGCTTGCGGTGCAGGAAACCTTCTTCTGGCGAGAAATCGACCAGGTGGAGGCACTGGTCAAGGTGCTGGTTCCCCAGTATGTCGCCGCCACTCCTGGCAAGCCGCTGCGTATCTGGTGCGCGGCCTGTGCCACGGGCGAGGAGCCCCTGAGCATCGCGATGGCCCTGAATGAGGCCGGGTGGTTTGACCGGCTCCCTATTGTGATTCACGCGAGCGATGCGAGTCCCAAGGCCATCAGCAAGGCGGAGCGCGGCCTTTACGGAGAGCGCTCCTTTCGCACGTTACCTGCCGCGCTCAAGGAAAAATATTTTAGCGCGGAGGGAAAACAGTGGCGGATCTCCGAGGTACTCCAGGCTCGGGTCCAGTGGGCCACCATCAATCTGAGACACCCGGCCGAGGTGAAACCTCTGGCGTCCTCCGCCGTGATCTTCTGTCGAAACGTGTTCATCTACTTCTCCGAGGAGGGCATACGCTCCACCGTTCGTTCCTTCTGGGAAATGATGCCGACGCCTGGATACCTCTGTATCAGCGTGTCGGAATCCCTCCTGCGGGTCACGAATGACTTTGAGCTACAGGAGATAGGGGGAGCCTTCATTTATGTCAAGCGATAGAGCAACAGAGCGTTGGAGCGTTGGAGCGATAGAGCGTTGGAGCAGGGAAGCGGTCAAGTCTTTTGTTCCAACGCTCCAACGCTCGCCGTTCCGCTCCAACGCTTTACGGGAGGAGCAAAAGATGAACCGGGTACTACGCGTGTTGGTGGTGGATGATTCTGCTTATGTACGGAAGGTGATGCGACAGATGCTCTCGCAGAGTCCCTTTCTGGAGGTGGTTGGTACAGCACGCGATGGGACAGAAGCCCTGGAGCAGGCCGAGGCGCTTGAACCGGATGTCATCACCCTGGACCTGATGATGCCCGAGATGGATGGGATCACGTTCCTGAAAGCGCAGATGGCACACCGTCCCATCCCCACCGTCGTCGTGAGCATCGCCGACGAGGACAGCGAGCTGGCGCTGGCTGCGCTGGATGCCGGGGCTGTGGACATCGTTCAGAAGCCGACAGCGCTCGCCAATGAGAAGGTTCTAGAAATCACCCAGGAGTTGATCCGAAAGGTCAAAGCGGCCGCCGAGATTCCCCTAGGCCGTGGCCAGCAGCTTCCCACCCTGCCCCCGGAGGCCCCTGCGCCGGGGGCACTGCTCGGGGCGAACCTGGTGGATATGGTGGTGCTGGGCATCTCTACGGGCGGGCCGCAGGCGCTCAAATGGCTGGTCCCACAGATCCCGCCCAACTTTCCGGTGCCGCTCGCGATTGTCCTGCACATGCCCGTGGGCTACACGGAAATGTATGCCCAGAAGCTGAACGACCTTTCGCCCCTGAAGGTCGTGGAGACCCGCGAGGGCGATGAGGTATGTCCGGGGGTCGTCTATCTTGCCCCCGCCGGACGCCACCTGAGCTTCCAGCGGCTCGACGACGGCAAGGTGGTCACGCACCTGGACGCTCGCCCCTTCGACACGCCGCATCGCCCGTCGGTGGATGTGCTCTTTCAGTCGGCGGCGGAGGTCTACGATGGCCGCGTGCTGGGGGTGGTGATGACGGGTATGGGCTCGGATGGGTTGCAGGGAGCCGCCTGGATCAAGGCCAAGGGAGGGCTGGTTCTGACTGAGGCGGAAGAAAGCTGTGTCGTGTACGGGATGCCGCGCGTGGTGGTGGAGGCGGGCCTGAGCGACCGAACGGTGCCGTTGAGCCGCATGCTCGCCGCCATCTTGGAGGTGGTCTGATGGCGAAAATCTTGATAGTGGATGACTCAAAGCTCTCCCGGCGCACGATGCGGCGCATCCTGGAATCCGCCGCGCATGAGGTGGTGGAAGCCAGCGAGGGGATGAGCGCGCTGGAGCAATATGTGGTCGAGCAACCAGACCTGGTTATTATGGACCTGACCATGCATGGGATGCATGGCCTGGATTTATTGGCCCAACTCCACAGCCTGAATCCTATGGGACGCTTTATCGTTGCCAGTGCCGATATTCAGCGTACGACCCTGGTCATGGTCGAGGGGGCCGGGGCGAGTGCTTTTATCCCTAAACCTTTTATGGCCGACCATGTCTTGAATACGGTCCATTCTGTACTGGCTGGAGGTCAGCATGATCCTCACTGAGCAGCAAAGTGACTCTCTCACTGAATTGATTAACATCGCCTTCTCCCGCACCGCCGCCGCGCTCTCCGACCTGACGGGGCAGCGGGTCTTTATGGACATGCCGGAGATCGCCATCTACCCCATCGCCGATCTGGTCGGTGCCCTTGAGACTGTGGTACCGGAGGAGATCACGACGGTCCATCAAATCTTTGAGGGGCCGGTGGGCGGGGACGCGCTCCTGCTGCTCGATTACGAGGGGGCCGTCAAGCTCGCGGAGATGCTAACGGATGAGCACCATGCCACCCACCGGCTGGATGCCTCGGATCGGGAGGTGCTGACAGAGGTCGGCAATATTCTGCTGAATGCATGCCTCAGTATGTTCGGCAACATTCTGGAGGTTCACGTCTCGTTCTCCGTACCCCGGCTACGCCTGGAAGCGCTGAGCCAGCTTCTGGAGTCCCTTATCATTCGCAAGGAAGGGCTGCGCTACGCACTGGTGGCCCACACCGCCTTCCGCCTCCACGACAGCGCCGTGGAGGGTCATCTTATCATCGTTCTGGGGGTTACCGCGCTGGACCGCCTGCTTCAGGCCGTCGATACATTAGGATAAGAGGGCTATGATCGATTTTCATGCGGCCACCGAGCAGGGGCTGAGTGACCTCCTCGCCAAGGGAATTCTGACGACGGACCAAGAGTTGGTCATTCGTGGCTGGAATCAATGGCTGGAGATCCATAGCGGTCAGCGCGCCGAAGAGATGATCGGCCAGCGGCTCTTTGATGTCTATCCCGAGTTGCGCCAGCGCGTGGGACACTACTATACCCAGGCACTCGCCGGGCAGGTAGTTGTGCTATCCCAGCGTTTCCACGGGCACTTACTCCCCCTGACGCCTATGCTCAGCGGTAGCAGCCTGCCCTATATGCCGCAGAGTGTAAGGATTGCCCCCCTGCGTCAGGGGGAGCAGATCATTGGCACCCTGACGATCATCGAGGATGTGACAGAGCGAGTCCTGCGCGAGGCAGAGCTACAGCGCCAGGTCGCCTCGCTGGAGGCACTGTACGAGATCGGTCTGGGTATCCTCTCGCTGAATCTATCCGAGTGCCTGCAACAGGTGGTGGAAAAAAGCGCGACGCTTGTGGAGGCTCCGCTGGTCGCCGTCGTGCTGCGCCAGCATGGGGGGCTCCATGTGGTGGCCCGCGCCGGCCAGGGTGAGCTGGCACACCCCGATCAGGTAGGGGGAGCGGTGGAAAGCGTCATGCGCTCCGGCCAGCTTCTCTCGCTCTCCGATCTCCTCCAGGAGCCCAGCCTGACCCCTCTTGATCCGCGCTCACGCTCCTTGCTAGTGATGCCCCTGATGGTGGGGGAGGCCATCATTGGCGCGCTCGTGGTCGAATCCACGGAGCCCACTGCCTTTGACAAGGAAGCTCGCCGCCAGGTACAGCGCCTGGCCACGCAGGCGGCCATTGCCATCGCGAATGCTCGCCTCTACCGGGAGCTAGAGGAGGCGGTACAACTGCGCGACATCTTCTTCTCGATTGCCTCGCACGAGTTGAAGACGCCCATTACCACGATCAAGGGCTATATCGACCTCCTTCTGCGCCGAGCCAGTCGGGAAGGCACCGCCAGCCCGCGCGACCTCCAGACCTATGGAATCATCCATGATGAAAGCTCCCGACTGAATCGCTTGATCGATCTTCTGCTGGACCTCTCCCGTATCCAGAGCGGGCAATTGGAACTCACGCTGGAAAAGATAAACCTATGCGATGTCGCAGAGCAGTTGGTGGATCGGCTGCGCACGACCAGCCAGCAGCACACCCTCGTCCTCTCCTGCCTCCAAAGCCCCCTGGTCGTGGAGGGAGACCCGCTGCGGATGGAGCAAATTCTCCAGAATCTGCTCCAGAATGCGATCAAGTACAGCCCGAATGGCGGCACTATTACCACGCAACTCGACCTACAGGGCGGGCGGGCCCTTCTGACTGTCTCCGATGAGGGCATCGGGATTCCTGTGGAGGCGCGAGCACACCTGTTCAACAGTTTCTACCGAGCGGGGAATGTCAGTGAGGCGGGGACAAGCGGGATGGGGCTGGGCCTCTACATCGTGAGCCGCATCGTGGAGGCGCATCACGGCACCATCCATGTGACGAGCGAGCTAGGCGTAGGTTCGACCTTTCGGGTAGAATTACCCCTGAGCCAGGGCGAGGAACAACCAGACCGATGAGCGCCCAACAGTTAATCGTAGACCTGAGCTGGGCGGCCTACATCGTGATCTTTTTGATTACCTCCATGCAGGCGCTGCGTCACCCACGTCGGGCTACCATTGACGTTGCCCTCTTTTTCCTCGTCTCCGCCCTCGTCATTGTGATAGCCGAGTTGGGGCGTCTGGGTTTCCTGAAAACATCCGACCTACTCCCCGCTGCCATGTCCGGAACGTTGATTCTCCTCCTCTCCTACGTGATCCTGCGCCTCCTGGACGATTTTGCGGGCGTCCCGAAACCCTGGATGCGCCTTGCGGCAGGTGGTTGGGTTCTGTCAAGTATCCCGCTCTTTATCTGGGCACGGCCAGCGAAACCCCCGGCCCTGGTAACGATTTTACAGATCATCTACTTTGTGGGACCCCAGCTCTACGCGGCGATTGGCTTTGTACGGGCCTCGCGCAAGTCCAGCGGCGTGACGCGGCGCAGGATGACGGCCATCGCGGCGGGCTCTGTCTTCCTGGGGCTAAATGTGCTCTTCCCTCAAATTGGAGTCGTTCTGCCCAGCTTGAAGGAAGAGAGTCAGATCATCTCGCAGGTGCTGGGGTTGGCCTCCGGCATCAGCTATTACCTGGGCTTCGCGACGCCGGGCTGGCTGCGCCGTGCCTGGCAGGAGCCGGAGTTGCGCGCGTTCCTGGCACGGGCCGCACGCCTGCCGCGCCTGCCTGACACACTCTCGATTATCAAAGAGTTAGAGGCGGGGGCGGTCAGCTCGGTCGGCGCTCCCAATGCGCGCATCGGTCTCTGGGATGAGGAGACCCAGACTCTCCGGTTTTATGATGGGGAGCGTGTGGTGGAAGCAAGCCCCCACCAGCTTGAGACACCCGACGGTCGTAGCCTGCTGCTGCAAAAGCCGATCTTCACCGACAACTTTGCCCGTGATTACCCGCTCGCCACTGTCTCAGTTGCCAATGACGTTCGGGACTTCACGGCGCTGCTCTCCGCGCCGATCACCGCCGGGGAGACATGGCTGGGGGTGCTCACGGTCTATTCGTCCCGTGCGCCCATCTTCGCAGATGATGACCTGGAACTGGTCCAGCTCCTGGCGGAGCAGGCAGCCGTGATTCTGGAGAGCCGCGCACTGATCGACGAGGCCACACGGGTCCAGGCGCGCGAGGAGGCAACCCGCCTCAAGGATGATTTTCTCTCCGCCGCTGCGCACGATTTGAAAACCCCTCTCACCACGCTCATGGGGCAGGCGCAACTCCTGGAGCGTAAGGCGCAGCGCAACCCCGAGGCCCCCGCCGATCTGGCAGGTATCCAGCGCATCGTGCAGGAAGCCAAGCGGCTGAAGGATCTCGTGCTGGAGCTGCTTGACGCGGCACGCGTCGAGCAGGGCAAACTGCTCGGCCCGCGTGAGCCCGTGGACCTTCGCGCGCTGGCCCAGGAGAGTGTCAATCGCCCACGCACCTCGCCCCACGCCCTCGTGGTGGAAGCCCTCGAGCGCGTGGATGGGTCGTATGACAGGATCCGCATCCAGCAACTTCTGGAGAACCTGATCGAGAATGCCATCAAGTATAGCCCGGAGGGGGAGGAGATACGGGTCAAGGTGTGGCAGGAAGAGAACAACGCGCGGCTCTCTGTGACGGATCGCGGTATTGGCATTCCCCCGCATGATCTGTCAAATATCTTCCACCGCTTCTATCGGGGCCAGAATGTGAATGATCGCCAGTTTGCCGGGATGGGATTGGGGCTCTTTATCTGTCGGGGCATTGTGGAGCAGCACGGGGGGCGCATCTGGGCGGAGAGCACCCTACTACAGGGCAGCACCTTCCATGTAACCCTCCCCTTGATCTCCACAGAGAGAAGTCAGTGAGCTAACATGACAATGGCAGTGGTGCGGATCATCCCTAGAATCGGAAACCGGCTGTGGCAGACGCTCTTCCTGACGCTGCACCCGTTATATGCCCTCTTCGAGGCGCTTCTGCTGTGGAGTGCCGCGCTGCTACTCTTGCTCCTACAGACAGAAGTGGCGCTTCAGGAAGGGCTCATTGCTGTCGCCCTGTCGCTGGCCCCGATGAGTGCCATGCTGGCCGCCCTGCGCCTGAAGCTCCCCCCGCACATGACGTGGTACTTGATGCTCTACGAGGCGTTTTTCAGCAGTGCCCTGAGCGTGCTGCTAAACGGCATCCTCCTAGCACTGATCCTGCCAGCCATCGGCGAAAATTCGCTTGTTTTCGTGGGGATCAGTCTGCTCCTGCTCGTGGTCGCCTCCATGATGACCGTGGTTTTCTTCTTTTTTGTGCGCGTGGCAATCCTCCTCTGGCGGAAGCTGGAGCGGCTCCGGCGCAAGCATCTCCGCTGGGCACTGACCCATGCGCTCCTGATTGTCGCCATGTTTCTCATGCTGCCTATGCTCGCGATGGGGGCCGCAGACTGGCAGGGCCCCACAGAGCTCTCCGACACCATCGTGCTACAGACCCTCAGTTTTCTCTCTTCCTTCGTCTTTATGCTGATTCCCATCGGGGCTGTCCTGCTCGTGGTGTTCCTGCCAACCGCTATCTTCTCCTACTTCGTGGTGCTGCGCACGACGCGTGGGTTGGAAGCCCTCCTGAGCGCCACGGAGGCCCTGCGCGAGGGGCAGTACGAGGCGCGGGTTGTGGTCGAGGGGGAGGACGAGGTGGCGCAGCTTCAGCATAATTTCAATGCGATGGCAGCCGACCTGGAGCGCGTCATGGCAGAACTGCGGGACGAGCGCGAGAAGTCGGAGCGGCTGCTGCTCAATGTGCTGCCGAGCTCCATCGCCGAGCGGCTCAAGCAGGAGCCGAGCACCATCGCTGACAGCTTCGATGAGGCAACCGTACTGTTTGCGGACATCGTGGATTTCACGGACTTTTCCGCCCATGTCTCGCCCACGGAGCTGGTCGAGTTATTGAACCAGATTTTCTCCGCCTTTGATCGGCTGGCCGAAGAGCATGGCCTGGAGAAGATCAAGACGATTGGGGATGCCTACATGGTCGTGGGGGGTCTGCCCCAACCGCGTCCCGACCATGTGCATGCCGTGGCAGCCATGGCAATTGCGATGCAGCGGGAGATCTCCCGCTTCAATACCGAGGGCGGCAAACCCTTTACCATCCGCATCGGCATCAACACGGGGCCGGTGATCGCCGGCGTCATCGGGATCAAACGCTTTATCTACGATCTGTGGGGCGATACGGTCAACCTTGCCAGCCGCATGGAATCGCACGGGGTGGTCGGGCGCATCCAGGTCACCGAGGCGGCCTACGAGCGGCTCAAAGATCACTTTTTCTTCGAGGCGCGCGGTCTAATCCATATCAAGGGCAAGGGTCAGATGAGCACCTATTTGCTCAAGGGGGAGAAAGACATAACAGAAAGGCACCAAGTAGGCCCCTAAAAGGGGAAAGTCAAAAGTCAAAGGGTAAAAGGCACCAAGTAGGCCCCTAAAGGGGGAAAGTGACGACAACAGCAACGGCAAAGTATACAAGGTTTACAACATAGCCAACCCTCTGTACCTCTACTCTTGAATTTTATTCGGTCGCCCTGTCGTTTTATTTTTTTGCGTTACTTTTGCCTTTTGCCTTTCCGTTCCCTTGCAGGGGCATAGACAGCCCAGCAGCCCCTATGTTAGACTTGTCCGACCGGGGTGAATTCCCACAATAGTACCCTGGAGAAGAGGCCGGACTCTTTCGCCTTTCTACGTTTCGACTCCACCTTCAGGAGGGTAACCAATGAAATCTTACCAACCTAAAATGCTGCGCAACGTGGCGCTGATCTCCCACGGGGGCGCGGGTAAAACCTCCATCGCCGAGGCGCTGCTCTACCAGGCCGGGGTAACCAACCGCCGGGGGCGCGTGGAGGATCGCAATACGGTCTCCGATTTCGACCCCGAGGAGCAACGGCGAGGCATCTCGGTAAACCTCTCCGTCCTGCCCTTTGAGTGGCGCGACCACAAGATCAACCTGATTGATTCTCCCGGCTACCTGGACTTCGTGGGCGAGGCGCGCAGCGCGCTCCGTGTGGCTGATAGTGCCCTCATCGTAGTCGATGCGATTTCCGGGGCAGAGGTGGGTACCGAGCTGATGTGGGAGTATGCGGACGAACGTCAGCTTCCCCGTATGATCTTCATCAACAAGATGGATCGCGACACCGCCCGCTACGAGCGCGCTCTGGAAAGCCTACAGATGGCTTTCAATGCCAAGCTGGTGCCCATTCAAATGCCCATCGGGCAGGGACACGGCTTCAAAGGGGTGGTGGACCTGATTACCCGCCGCGCCAAAGATGCGAAGGGGCAGGAGATGACGATCCCGCCGGAGCTGAAGCGGGCAGTCGATGATGCGGCCATCGCGCTGATGGAGTCGGCGGCGGAGGGCGATGATGATCTGATTCTCAAGTACCTGGATGGCGAGGAGTTGACCGCCGACGAGGTGTGTCGGGGTCTCAAGGCGTCTATCAAGAAGGGGACGCTGGTTCCGGTCCTCGTTGGCAGCGCTGAGGGCGTTGGCATGGCGGCGCTGGCCGATGCCATGGTGGAGTTGCTCCCCTCGCCCGAGGAGGCTCCTGCCGAGCAGGGCCAACGGGGGGAGCAGCCCATCGCGCTCAAGACCGATCCCGCCGGGCCACTGGCGGCATTTGTGTTCAAGACGGTGGTCGACCCTTACGGTACGCTCTCAATCTTCCACGTTTACAGCGGAACGGTGAAGAGTGATAGCCGCGTGCGTAACCAACGCACAGGTGAGGAGGAGCGCATCGGCCAGCTCTTCCTGGTGCGCGGCAAGGAGCAGATTCCGGTGGAGCGCGTGGAGGCCGGGGACATCGGCGGGCTGGCCAAACTCAGCGCGACGAACACGGGCGACACGCTGGGCGAGGTCGCCATCACCCCCGTCGAGATGCCCCAGCCGGTCTTCGCCGCCGCCGTGCTCCCGCACAATCAGTCCGATATCGACAAGCTTACCCAGATGCTGGGGCGGGTGATTCAGGAAGATCCCAGCCTGCGCTGGGTGCGGCGGCTTGACACACGCCAGCTGGTGCTGGCCGGAATGGGAGACACGCACCTGGATGTGGCCCGCCACCGACTGGAGCGCCTGGGCGTGCATGTCGATCTTCAGACGCCGCAGGTCGCCTACAAGGAAACGGTGTCCCGCTCGGGGACGGCGCGCTACCGCCACAAGAAGCAGACGGGAGGGGCGGGCCAATTTGGTGAGGTAGACCTGCGCGTGGAGCCGCTGCCCAGAGGGTCGAGCTTCGAGTTTGGCTCCGAGGTGTTCGGCGGCGCGATCTCGCACAACTTCATCCCCTCCATCGAGAAGGGAATCCGGCAGATCCTGGATCATGGCGTGATGGCGGGCTTCCCGGTGGTGGATGTGAAGGCCATCGTCACCGACGGCAAGGAGCACCCGGTCGATTCCAAGGATATCGCGTTCCAGATCGCGGGGCGCGAGGCGTTCAAGCAGGCATTCCAGCAGGCGCAGCCCGTTCTCCTGGAGCCCATCTACAATGTAACGATTACCGTGCCAGAGCAATACCTGGGCGATGTGATGGGGGATCTGAACACGCGCCGTGGTCGCGTCATGGGGATGGAGCAGATGGCGCACAAGGCCATCGTCCATGCTCAGGTCCCGGAGTCGCAGATGTTGCGCTATGCCGTCGAGTTGCGCTCCATGACGCAGGGGCATGGCCTATTTAGTATGGAGTTCGACCATTACGACCCGGTACCGGAGTATATCGCCAAGGATTTGATCGCCAACGCTCAGGTGGCACACGCCCACGAGTGAGAACTTTTTAGTGATCCGCCGCCCGCGAACGAGAGTCGTTCGCGGGCGGTTTTTTTATTCAGCGAGTTGCCAGCAGCAGCTGGAGCAGGCCCGCCAACCGCGCAACCGCCCCTGGTTGCGTCGCGATACCCGCCAGCGTTGTGGGATCGAAGGGCCCCTCTCTGGCAGCGGCCACGGCCTGGCTCAGCGTCTCTACCTGCGCCATCACCTGGGCGAGTTGACGCTCACCCTGTTTGCGCGCCTCTATCGCCTGCCGCAACTGGAGAGCGGTGCGAAGGCGCGGCAGCATCTCGCTCTTGCTCACGGGCTTGCTGATGTAGTCCATCGCCCCCGCCGCCACAGCCAGGTCAAGCTCCTCCGCCTCCGTGCTGCCAGTCACCATGAGGATGGGAATATCCCTTAGCCCCTGAATGGCCTTGATGCGCCGACAGGCCTCGATCCCATCCATGTCGGGCATACTGATGTCCATCAGGATCACATCTACCCCCGCGCCATCCGCGCCAGGGGTGTCCAGCCCCAGCCGCTCGAAGGCTTCTTCGGCGGAGGCGAGGGACACCAGGTCGTTGTACCCCTCGCTCTTCAGCAGCGCGCTCAGCCGCAGGCGCTGGCTGGCCGTATCATCCACGATGAAGATGCTCATCGGCTATCTCTCCTGTCCATTTCTGAAGCTCGCGAGAAACCGCGTCGAACTCCTGCTCCAATTCCGTCACCAATGTCTCGCTGCCCTCCAGAGAGCTACGACGGCCCTTCTTTTCGAGCTCGGCACAGAGGCGCATCATGGCGATGGCCCCGAGATCGGCACTGGTGGATTTCAAGGTATGAGCGGCCCGCCGGATATGATCGCTGCTCTGCTGAGCCAGCCCCGCCCGCATGGAGGCCAGCAGGCCGGGCGTTTCCTCCAGAAAGAGGTCAATAAACTGCGCCACCAGATCCGGCTCCCCCTCGCTCTGGAGGGACTGTAGCCGGGCAATGGCCCCCCAATCCACCACGAGCGATGGTTGCTGCTCTACGCGCGCATGGTTGTTGGCTGTAGCAGCGACTGGGGGCGCATCAAGGAGGGCCTCTTGTGCCGCCCCGCAGCGCCGCAGCGCCTCTTGCAGGTCGTCGATCTGGATAGGCTTGCTGATGTAGTCGTTCATCCCCGCCGCCAGACACGCCTCGCGATCTCCCTGCATCGCGTTGGCCGTCATGGCGATGATACGCGGTTGTTCCTCCTCGGGCCAGCCCTCGCGAACGGAGCGAGTCGCCTCCAGACCATCCATCTCCGGCATCTGCATGTCCATGAGCACGACATCATAGGGCTGGCGGCCCAGCGCTTCCAGCACTTCGAGACCATTGGCGGCCACATCGGCGCGGTATCCCATCTTTTCCAGAAGCTTCAGCGCCAGCTTCTGGTTGATGGTGTTGTCTTCGGCCAGGAGAATACGTAGCGGCAGGCGGCGCGCCAGCGTCGCATCGAACTGACCCTGCGCCCCAGACCCCCGAAG